>NZ_JBVAXR010000014.1:100635-132340 GCF_055419445.1 Mycobacterium sp. IDUB_19
GTCGACGGCAAACGTGACTTCTGCATTCCAGCGGGTTGTTTGGAACCCCACGTTTCGGTGTATAGATAGCTAACACCGGAATCCTTGAAAGGCCGACGATGAAGTCAACAACGACCTCTGCGCTCACCATTGTGGTTGCGGCGGCAGGAATTCTGTTCAGTGGATGCTCGGCGTCGCAGGTGATCAACACCGGCGGTGACACCAAGTGCAAGGACTTCACCACCCAGGACGAGAAGAAGCAGAACGACGAAGTCAGCAAAATGCTGAAGGACAAGAGCGGCGCCGATCCGAGCAATATCGAGATCTCGGCGACGCGACTGTCCGCGCAGACGTACTGCCAAACGCTCGGCAAGCCGGACAGCAAGATCTCTGAAGCACCGCACGGCTGACCCCAGATGAGGGCCCGTCTGCGGGCCACTTGACACCCGTCAAATTCGCCGGCGGTACAGTCTTCGCATGCAGATCCGCCCCTATCTCGGCGCCAACAAGCCGGCGATCATCCTGTACCCATCGGGAACGGTCGTCACCTTCGATGACCTGGAAGCGCGGGCCAACCGGCTGGCGCACCGGTTCCGTCAGGCGGGGCTGCGCGAGGGCGACAGCGTCGCGATCCTGATGGAGAACAACGAGCACATCCACGCGGTCATGTGGGCGGCTCGGCGCAGCGGCCTGTACTACGTGCCGATCAACACCCACCTGACCGCGGCCGAGGCGGCCTACATCATCGACAACAGCAACGCGAAGGCCGTCATCGGCTCGGCGGCGCTGCGCGCCACCTGCGCCGGCCTGGCTGAGCATCTACCGGGTGGGCTGCCGGAGCTGCTGCTGATCGCTAGTCCTGACCAAGCAGGCGACCTGCCGGGCTGGGAGCGATACCCGGAATGCGTTGCCGGTCAACCGGATACGCCGATCGATGACGAGATCGAGGGCGACCTGCTGCAGTACTCCTCGGGCACCACCGGGCGGCCCAAGGGCATCAAACGCGAATTGCCGCACGTCCCGCCGGAGGATGCGCCGGGCATGATGTCGGCTCTGGTCGGATTCTGGCTAGACCCCGACGCGGTGTACCTCAGCCCGGCACCGCTCTACCACACCGCACCGTCGGTGTGGTCGATGACCATCCAGGCCAGTGGCATCACCACCGTGGTCATGGAGAAGTTCGATGCCGAGGGGACGCTGGACGCGATCCAGCGGCACCGGGTAACGCACGGCCAGTTCGTGCCGGCGATGTTCATCCGGATGCTGAAACTGCCGCAAGACGTTCGTGATTCGTACGACCTGTCCAGTCTCAAGCGGGTGATGCACGCCGCCGCTCCGTGTCCGGTGCAGATCAAGAAGCAGATGATCGACTGGTGGGGGCCGATCGTCGACGAGTATTACGCCTCCTCGGAAGCGCACGGATCGACGATGATCTTCGCCGAAGATTGGTTGGCGCACCCGGGATCGGTCGGGAAGCCGATGGCCGGCGGCGTGCACATTCTTGACGAGAACGGCAACGAGCTGCCGCCCGGTGCGGCCGGCGAGATCTACTTCGAGGGCGGGTCTTCGTTCGAATACCTCAACGACCCAACGAAAACCGCGGCGTCTCGCGACAAGCGCGGTTGGGCCACCGTCGGAGACATCGGCTACCTCGACGAAGAGGGCTACCTGTACCTGACCGACCGGCGCCACCACATGATCATCTCCGGTGGGGTGAACATCTACCCGCAAGAAGCAGAGAACCTTCTGGTCACCCACCCCAAGGTGCTGGACGCCGCCGTATTTGGGGTGCCCGACGACGAGATGGGTCAGCGGGTCGTGGCGGCCGTGCAGACCGTCGACGAAGCCGACGCCACCGATGAGTTCTCCGATGAGTTGATGGCGTGGCTGCGAGACCGCTTGTCGCACTTCAAGTGTCCGCGGTCGATCGCGTTCGAGGCGCAGCTCCCGCGCACCGATACCGGCAAGCTTTACAAGAATGGGCTGATCGAGAAGTATTCGGTGTGACCGATGTTCCGGGTGGTCGACTTGTCGAATGCGCCGGAGGCCGGCCTGGCGTCCCCGCCCGGCGTGATCGTCGGCGTCGGCTCGTCCGCTGAGATCGCTCGAAGCCAATCCTGGCTGGAGGCAGCGACTTTCACGCTGACCGAGGATGCCTGTGACGACCGCCGCGTGGTTACCGTCGACTCGGTTCCCGAGACGCTTGCCGAGCTGCGCAAGCGCTGCGAACACTGGCCGAAGGCCAGCAGCGTCTGCGACGACGTGCTACGCAACGTCGCGCCGGATGGCCCGACGCTGGCCGGTGTGGTGACGGAATCGCTGGCCTACTCCACCTTGCAGTCCGGTCCGGAATTCGCGCGCTGGCTCGGCGAGCGCGGCCCGGCGCGGATGCCCGAGACCGACGACCCGGTGCAGGCGGTGCGCGACGGTGACACCCTGCGGATCAGCTTCAACCGCCCGCTTCGTCACAACGCCTTTTCCACCGACGCGCGCGCCGCACTGCTCGAGGCGTTGACGGTCGCACAACTGGATCCGTCGGTGACCGGGATTGTGTTGAGCGGCAACGGCCCATCATTTTGCAGCGGCGGAGACCTGGCCGAATTCGGCACCTTCGCCGATCCCGCGAGCGCGCATCTGGCCCGCACCCGTCACAGCCCGGCCCTGGCGCTCGACGCGCTCACCGCGCGGCTCGGTCGGGCTTGCCGCGCCGAGGTGCACGGCCGGGTGCTGGGCAGTGGTTTGGAGATGGCCGCATTCTGCGGATGGGTTGAGGCCCACGAAGATTCACTCTTCGGACTGCCAGAACTGAGTCTGGGGTTGATCCCGGGCGCCGGCGGAACGGTCAGCGTCACGCGCCGTATCGGCCGCTGGCGTACGGCCTATCTGGTGCTCTCCGGCCGTACGGTCGACGTCGGGACCGCACTGCGCTGGGGATTAGTGGATGCGACTTACGTTGGCGCGCAAAGGGTTGCTCAGTAGCCCGAGAATGTGGTGGTGGTCGTCGACGGGATGCTCGACACGGCGACCACGGCGATGACGATGTACAAGATGGCGACGATCGCATACGTCACGCCACCTGCGATGGCGCCGATGATTGCCCACTTCTTGGCGTTGCTCGACGCTTCCTGTGCCTCGCCGAACCGGCCTTGGGACCACAACCCGGCGACCTTGTTGGAGTAGACGAGCGACACGATGCCGAACGGGAGGCAGCACAGCACCGTGCACAGAATCGCCCAGACGAGGTAGTTATCCGGCTCCTGCTGGCCGGGCCAACCTCCCGGCTGCTGGCCAGGCCAGCCCCCCGGCTGCGGTGGCTGCTGCCAGCCTTGCGGCGGCTGACCTTGCCACTCCGGCTGCTGTGGTTGGCCCTGCCATTCCGGTTGCTGGCCCTGCCACTCGGGGGAACCTTCGTACGGCCCTGGGGGATAACTCATGGCAGCTGCCTTCCTTGGGGTTCCTCCGGAACCAAACAGGTTTACTCCCGCGCCGCTTTGCTGGTGCGCAAGTCAGGCAAATATAGCGCACCAGCGTTGGTCAGGCGCCAGATCCGGGTTTGCTCAGATGCCCCCGCGCGCCACCAGCTGCCCGGCAATCACATTGCGCTGGATCTCATTCGTGCCTTCGCCGACGATCATCAAGGGCGCGTCGCGAAAGTAGCGCTCGACGTCGTACTCGGTGGAGTAGCCGTAACCGCCGTGGATGCGTACCGCGTTCAGGGCGATCTCCATCGCGATCTCGGAGGCGAACAGTTTGGCCATCCCGGCCTCCATGTCGCAACGTTCGCCGCTGTCGTAGCGCTCGGCGGCGTAGCGGGTGAGCTGGCGGGCGGCGGTGAGTTTGGTGGCCATGTCGGCCAGGTAATTACCGACGGCCTGATGCTTCCAAATCGGCTTGCCGAAACTCTCCCGCTGCTGGGCATAGGCCAACGCGTCCTCGAGCGCCGCGGTGGCCACGCCCAGGGCTCGGGACGCAACCTGGATACGGCCCGTCTCCAGCCCCTTCATCATCTGCGAAAAGCCCTCGCCCATACGGTCTCCCAGGACGGCCGACGCGGGCGCGGAGAAGTTGTCGAAGGACAGCTCGCACGATTCGACACCCTTATAGCCCAACTTGGGCAGATCCCTCGAGATAGTCAGACCCGGTCCCTGCTCGACTAGCACAATCGAGATGCCCTTATGGCGCGGTGTGGCGTTCGGGTCGGTCTTGCACAGCAGTGCGATCAGTCCGGAATGGCGCGCGTTGCTGATCCAGGTTTTGGCGCCGTTGATCAGCAAGCCGCTCGAGCCGTCCGGCAGCGCGGTGGTCGTCATGTTCTGCAGATCGGAGCCGCCGCCGGGCTCGGTCAGCGCCATCGTGGCCCGCACCTCGCCGGTGGCCATCCGCGGCAGGTAAGTCCGCTGCTGCTCCTCGGTGCCGAACAACGTCAACAGCTTGGCGACCACGGTGTGGCCGCCCATCGCACCGGCCAGGCTCATCCAGCCGCGGGCCAGCTCCTGAGTGACACGCACATAGCCGGGCATCGACACCGGCGACCCGCCGTATTCCTCGGGAATGGCCAGGCCGTAGATGCCGATTCGCTTCATCTGTTCGATCCACGCCTCGGGGTAGGTGTTGGCGTGCTCGACCTCGCGGACGGTCGGTTTGACCTCGCGGTCGATGAACGCGCGCACCGTGGCGACCAGCATGTCTTCTTCGTCGTTCACCTCTGATCACCCTCCTGCATTGACCCTCGATTCGACAGCCTGCCAGCATGAGGCGTTGTGACGGGTAACGGGTATGCGGGGATCCGCGAGGGCGGACCGTACTTCGACGACCTCTCGATAGGCCAGGTCTTCGACTGGGCGCCGGTGGCGACGCTTTCGGCGGGAATGGCCGCCGCTCATCAGGCGATCGTGGGGGACCGGTTGCGGCTGGCCCTGGATGCGGACCTGTGTGCCGCGGTCATCGGTGCGCCCGGTCCGCTGGCGCATCCGGCGCTGGTCTGCGATGTCGCCATCGGGCAGAGCACGCTGGTCACCCCGCGCGTCAAAGCCAACCTGTTCTACCGCGGGCTGACGTTCCATCGCTTCCCGGTGATCGGCGATTCTCTCTACACCCGCACCGAAGTCGTTGGGCTGCGCGCTAACTCGGTCAAGCCCGGCCGTGCGCCGACGGGACTGGCGGCGCTGCGGATGATCACGATCGACCAGGCCGACCAATTGGTGCTCGACTTCTACCGCTGCGCCATGCTGCCCGCGAGCCCGGACTTTAATCCTGACAACGCGCCGGCCGACGATCTGTCCGCCGTCGGCGCCGACGCGGCACCGCCCGCCGTTGCGCCGGCCGCGCAATGGGACGGCGAGGTTTTCCGAAAGCGGGTTCCCGGACCGCATTTCGATGCGGCCATGGCTCCTGCGGTGCTGCACAGTACCGGCGACGTCGTGAGCAACGCGCCCGAACTGGCCAGGCTCACGCTGAACATCGCAGCGGCACATCATGACTCGCGGGCCGGCGGGCGCCGCCTGGTGTACGGCGGACACACCATTGGGCTGGCGCTCGCGCAGGCCAGCAGGCTGCTGCCGAATCTGGGGACGGTGCTGGGCTGGGAGTCTTGTGATCACACCGGACCGGTGTACGAGGGTGACACCCTGTACAGCGAGCTGCACGTCGAGTCGGCCGAGCCCACCGACAACGGGGGCGTCCTGGGGCTGCGATCGCTGGTCTACGCGGTCGGCGACGTGGCCGGCGAGCCCGACCGGGCGGTGCTGGACTGGCGATTCAGCGCGCTGCACTTCTAACCCGGAGGACAATGGTCCAGGTGCACAATGCGGCGTCCGAGTGGGGGAGCAGCGGACTCGCCTACCTGACCGGCCTGCCCGACGGGCCAGCCGACTTCTCCCGCGCCGAGGTGCTGGCCCGCGCCCAACGCGTCGCGGTCGCTGTCGGTGCTCAGCTGGGTGTCACCGTCGATGCGAGCACCTTGCTGGCCGGGCGGGCCGGATTGCTCGGGTTGACGCGCGGCGGGCGGATCTCGGCCGGTGGTGGCACTCGGCTGCTCTCGGCACGCGACGGCTGGTGTGCGATGACGCTGTCGCGCCCCGACGACATCGCGGCCGTCCCCGCGCTGCTGGAGGTCGACAGGGTGCCAGTCGACCCGTGGCCGGAGCTGCAGCATTGGGCCGCAACACGTCTCGTGTCCGCGATCACCGAGCGGGCGGTTCTGCTCGACATCCCGGCAGCCGGCCTGGGTGAGGTTGAGGCCGCGCCGCCGCGGATACACCCGATGGACACCCGGGCCGCCGCGCGCAGGTTCGCGGACCTGCTGGTGGCCGACCTGTCGTCGATGTGGGCCGGGCCGCTGTGCGGGCAGTTGCTGGCCCACGCCGGAGCCACCGTCGTCAAGGTCGAAAGCCCACGCCGCCCGGACGGCACCCGGGGAGGCAATCGCCAATTCTTCGACTGGATGAACGGCGAAAAGCTCTCCTACTGCGTTGATTTCGCTCACCAGGCCGATGAGCTGCGCGAACTCCTCGCGGTCGCAGACATCGTGATCGAAGGTTCGCGGCCCGCGGCGCTGGCCCGGCGCCGGCTGGGCCCAGAGCATATCGCGCCGCGAGCGGGCCGAATCTGGTTGCGTATCAGCGGGTATGACCAGGATTCCACCCGGCCCGCGTTCGGGGACGATGCGGCAGTGGCCGGTGGCCTGGTCAGCACCGGCGCCGACGGCCCGGTGTTCTGCGGGGACGCCATCGCCGATCCCCTCACGGGCCTGGAGGCAACCCGGGCCGTGGCCGACTCACTGGCTCGCGGTGGTGGCGAGGTGATCCATCTATCGATGGCGGGGATCTCGGCGGGATATGCGGCCCTGCCCAGCACGGCGTCGGTCTCCGAATGCCCGGCGCCACCGCCCCAAGCTCCGCCGCCGCACCCCGCGGCCACCGAATTGGGCGCCGACAACGACGCGGTGCGTCACTTGGTCTTCGAAAGACGGCTCCTGTCATGCTGATTCAGCGGGCAACGTTGCTGGACGGCACCATGACCGACATCCGGGTCGGCGCGCGGATCGACGAGGTGGGCGACGGCCTGGCCGCCCGGCCCGGCGAGAGCGTGCTTGACGCGCGCGGCGGAACCGTGCTGCCCGGCCTGCACGACCATCACGTGCACGTGCGTTCGGCCGCTGCTGCGTTGGACTCACTGATGCTCGGTCCTCCCCGTGTCAGCACCAAAGATATTCTGGCACAAGCATTGTCGAATGCCGCCCCGAGCGCCGACGGATGGATCCGGGCGATCGGCTATCACGAATCCGTTGCCGGTGAGCTGGACCGCGCTGCGCTCGACGCAATGCTGCCCGGCATTCCGGTCCGCGTCCAGCACCGCAGCGGGGCCCTGTGGATCCTCAACTCCGCGGCACTGCGCCTGCTCGGGATGGCCGAACACCCCGATGGGCGGCTGCGCGCCAGCGACCGTTGGTCCGAGGCGCTGCAGCGGCACCACGCCGATCTCACCGAACTCAGTCGGCGCCTCACCGCGCTCGGTGTCACCGGAGTCACCGACGCCACACCGGATCTGGACGCGGACGACATGGTGTCGCTGTTGGTGGCACATCGCCACGGCGAGTTCCGGCCAGAGCCATCCTTTCTGGCCCCGGGCAAGAAAATCCTGCACGATGACCGTCTGGACCTGGAGGCGCTCACCGGATGGATTGCCGCCCACCACGCCGGCGGACAGCCGGTGGCCGTGCACTGCGTGACCGCGGCGCAATTGACGGTAACCATCGCGGCACTGCGCACCGCCGGCAGTCATCCGCACGACCGCATCGAGCACGCCGCGGTCGTCGACGACGACAATCTGGCCGACCTCGCCCAGCTCGGGCTCACGGTGGTGACCCAACCGAATTTCGTTGCCGAGCGCGGCGATCAGTACCTGGCCGAGATTCCCGCGGCCGAGCACTCCTCGCTGTGGCGGGTCGCGTCGCTGCGCAGGGCCAAGGTGCGCGTGGCGCTGTCGACCGACATGCCGTTCGGTCGCGGCGACCCGTGGGCGGCGATGCGTGCCGCGGTGCAGCGCTGCACGCCCAGCGGCGCCGTCCTGGGCGTCGGCGAATGTGTGTCGGCGCCAGACGCTTTGACGATGTTTCTGGGCTATGCCGATCAGCCGAGCCGGATCAGGACCATCGACGTCGGGCAGCCGGGCAATCTCTGCGTGCTGACCGAGCCGCCCGCGACGGTGCTGGCCGAGCTGGACGCCGGGCTGGTGGCCGCGACCGTCATCGGCGGCGCGATCGCCTACGCGGCGGACTAGCGCGCCGCTGCCAGGGCGGCCCGCAGAATCTCGCACTGGCTGTCGAAAAAGCGCTGTGAGACTTGCGCTTTCGATGCGACGACGTCGAAGCCGTGAAAGACGCCGGGGATGACTTCGACCTCGCACGGTACGCCGGCCGCGCGCAGGCGTTCGGCGTAGGCGAGGTCTTCATCATGGAACAGGTCGTGGGTCCCCACGCCGATCCAGGCGGGCGCCAAGCCGCTGAGGTCAACCCGGCGGGCCGGGACCGCGATCTGTGCATCGGCGTCGCCGAGATAAGCCGTCCAGCCGAAGTGGTTACTGCGCGTGTCCCATAGGCGATAGTTGGTGTTTTCGGCGGTCAGCGAACTGCGGTCGTCGAGCATGGGATACGTGAGGACCTGGAGTATCGGCGCGACCTCGCCGCGGTCTCGAGCCAGGAAGGCCAGGGCCGCCGCAAGCCCGCCGCCGGCGCTGGCGCCGCCGATCGCCACTCGCTTGCGGTCAACCGCGGGGAGCCCGGCCAGCCAGGCCAATGCGGTATAGCAGTCCTCGAGCGGTGCGGGATAAGGATTTTCGGGCGCCAGCCGGTATTCCACCGACGCGACGGTGATGCCCAACCTGCTGCTGAACCCGCGACACAGCCGATCGTCCATTTGCGCGGTGCCCATGACGTAGCCGCCACCGTGTATCCACAACAGCGCCGGCGCGGGTTCGGTGACACCGGGGGGCCGGAACAACCGAACGCCGGCCCCGGAATCCAGGGCGATGACCTCGGCGTCGCTGGATGCGCGACGCGCCCCGAGCGCGAGCAAGCCCCGGATGATCGGCAAAGTCCGGGGAGTGACCAGTCGTCGCGGGGCGATGCGCGCGATCCGGCGCAAATCAGGGTGGACGTCGCTGTTCGGCACCGGTCCAGTATGCGCGGGCGGCGCGCAGGCGACCTTTGCCCGACTCCGGTACCCATCCCGACATGCTTCGGCGCCGAATCACTCCGGTGAACCAGCTCGCCGCCGCGGTCGTCCGACCTTGACCAGCTGGGTTAGCCGACAGAGGATCAGGGTATCGATCCGAATGAACAAAAAGCTGGCGTAACCAGTGGACATCTGCATATCGGCGCTGCCGCACCGTCCCCACGGGGCTGAGCGGGTCGGAGTCGTCTGGTCAGGCACGACGCGAGGGACGTGAAATGCTGGGGCATCTCTACGATCGGGCGCTTGGCGGCGAACGGTGTTGGATTCGTCATGAGGACGGAGAGGTCCGGGTGCTCCCGGCCCACCGCTGGCTGGGCGCCCGATGTCCCTCGAACGGCGGATCGGCCGACGCCCTTGACGAGGACTTCGACGAAGCCGTCACGCAGATGTGCAGCGGGCCGACGATCGAGCTCGGCTGTGGGCCCGGGCGGTTGGTCGCGCGGCTCTTTGAGCGGGGGATACCCGCACTCGGCATCGACCGGTCCGCGACCGCGATCCGGCTGGCGGGTCGCGGCGGGGCGCCGGCCCTGCTGAGCGACGTCTTCGAGCCGCTGCCCGGAATGGGCCAGTGGCAGACCGTCCTGCTGGTCGACGGGAATGTCGGCCTCGGCGGGGATCCGCGACGGATCCTGGGTCGCGCCGCCGAACTGCTACGTCGTGGTGGACGCTGCGTGGCCGAGTTCGAGGCCGACACGATCGGCATCTGCGCGCGCTGGGTGCGCCTGGAGTCGGCCAACGATGTCGGGCCCTGGTTCCGGTGGGCGTCGGTCGGTGCGGACAGCGCCGCCGTCCTGGCGGCGCAAGTGGGTTTGACGTTGAGCGGCGTTCGGATGATCGGTGGCCGGGCAATCGCGAACCTGACCGCGCCGTGAGCGGCTACGGGTTTCCCGCCAAGTTGTGGCGTGCGCTAGACCGACACCCACCGCCCGGTGTGCGGCGGCTGGGACGTTTTCGCAGCCCGCTGCGCGGCCCGTGGCTGACGTCGGTGTTCGGGCTGGCGTTGTTGGTGGCACTGCCCCTGATCACCATCACCGGGCTGCTGTCTTACATCGCCTATGCGCCGCAATTCGGCCAAGCCATCCCCGCGGACGTCGGGTGGCTGCGGCTGCCGCTGTTCACCTGGCCCACCCGCCCGTCTTGGCTGTACCGGCTGACCCAGGGCATCCACGTGGGGCTTGGCCTGGTGATCATCCCGGTGGTGCTGGCCAAGCTGTGGTCGGTGATCCCGCGGCTGTTCGTCTGGCCGCCGGCGCGGTCGGCGGCTCAGCTGCTGGAGCGTTTGTCGCTGCTGATGCTCGTCGGCGGGATCCTGTTCGAGATCGTCACCGGAGTGCTCAACATCCAGTACGACTACATCTTCGGGTTCAGCTTCTACGACGCGCACTACTTCGGAGCGTGGGTCTTCATCACCGGATTTCTGATGCACATCGCGATCAAGCTGCCGCGCATGATCACCGGGTTGCGGTCGCTGTCGCTGCGCGACGTGTTGCGCACCAACCGCGCCGACACCTTGCCGGAGCCCGCCGATCCCGATGGCCTGGTGGCCGCCGATCCGGCCGAACCGACGATGAGCAGGCGCGGCGCCCTGGCATTGGTCGGCAGCGGCGTGCTGCTGATCGGCGCTCTGACCGTCGGCCAGACCGTCGGCGGGGCCTCCCGCGGTGCCGCCCTACTGCTGCCGCGGGGGCGGGGCCGCGGTGATTTCCCGGTGAACAAGACCGCCGCAGCCGCGGGCATCAGCCGCGAAAGTGTAGGCGAGAGTTGGTCATTGGCCCTTCGCGGCGGTCCAGCGGTAGTGATGCTGGACCGCGCCAAGCTGGCCGGCATGCCGCAAAGCGCTGCGCGCCTGCCGATCGCCTGCGTCGAGGGATGGTCGACCGTACAGACCTGGAGCGGGGTGCGGCTGGCCGAGCTGGCCCGCATCGCGGGCGTGCCCGCGCCGCGCTCGGCGCGAGTGGTGTCGCTGCAGCGGGGCGGTGCGTTCGGGGAAACGACGTTGCAGGCCAACCAAATTGGTGATCCCGACGCGCTACTGGCCCTGCGGGTCAACGGCGCCGACCTGTCGTTGGACCACGGCTATCCGGCCCGGATCATCGTTCCCGCGCTGCCCGGTGTGCACAACACCAAATGGGTGGCCGCCATCGAATTCGAAGCCGGCTGAGATGTCAAGATTCTCAACGCGTTTCACCGCTGTCTACGGATCGCATCCACTGCATCTGCTGACGATGGTGTCCGGCTTCGCACTATTGGGCTACATCCTGGCCACCTTCAAGCCGGCGACGTTGTGGAACCCCGGCAGCTGGTGGCAGTCCATCGCCGTCTGGTTCGCCGCCGCAGTCGTCGCCCACGATCTGCTGTTCTTCCCGCTCTACGCGCTGGCCGACCGGGCGCTGTCGGCGGGCAGTCGACCTGCCCGAAGCCATCCAAAAGTGCTTCCCCGCAACTACATTCGAGTTCCGGCACTGGGGGCTGGGCTGACGCTGCTGATTTTCCTACCCGGCATCATCGAGCAGGGCGGGCCCACCTATCAGGCGGCGACCGGACAGACCCAGCAGCCCTTCCTGGGCAGGTGGCTGCTGCTCACCACGGCGATGTTCGCGGCGAGCGCTGTCTGCTACGCGATCCGGCTCGCCGCGGCGCGTCGGCGCACCTCGCTCAGCGAAGACGAACATCCTGTCTAGATCGGTCATTCCGGCAATCTGGCAAACATCTGCCGGGGCGAATTCCGGACCCGATGCGGACTTCTACGCAAACGTCAGTTTCACCCGGCGCGATCGGGGTACAGTCCGGTACATGACGGCGAGGGTCCCGAGTATGACACCGTGTTTCAAATGGTTGCTGCGGGCCCGACCCGCCGACTATGCGCTGGCACTAAGCGTTGCCGGTGCTTCGCTACCGGTGGTGGGTAAGCACTTGGAACCGCTGGGCGGCGTGACCGCGATGGGCGTCTGGGGCGCGCGGCAGGCACCAGAGGCTTTCTCTGCATTGAAGAAGGGCTGGCTGACGCCGGGGACCAACGACGCCCGCCGCCGGGACCGGGAAAGCACGCTCGACGTCTCCGTTGCGGCCCTGCGGGGTGTCGTGTCGGCCGCGGATCTCGATCTCGACTGGCCGGCGGCCGAGAAGACACCGCCGATCTGGGAGGCGTTGCGGCAGCGTCGCTACCTGTACCGCCGGGCGGTCCATTACGGCGACCACCCCGCGCAGGTGCTCGATGTGTGGCGGCGCAAGGATCTGCCGGCCCAGCCCGCGCCGGTGCTGATCTTCGTCCCGGGGGGCGCCTGGGTGCACGGTCGCAGCATGATGCAGGGCACCGCCCTGATGTCGCGGCTCGCCGAGCAGGGCTGGGTGTGTCTGGCGATCGACTACCGCGTCGCGCCGTATCACCGCTGGCCGCGCCACATCACCGACGTCAAGACCGCGATCGCGTGGGCGCGTGCCAACGTCGACAAGTTCGGCGGGGACCGCGATTTCGTTGCGGTGGCAGGCTGTTCGGCCGGCGGGCACCTCTCCGCGCTGGCCGGACTCACTCCCGACGACGCGGCGTTCGAGCGCCGGCTGCCCGAGGGCGCCGACAGCTCGGTGGACGCGGTGGTCGGCATTTACGGCCGCTACGACTGGGAGGACCGCTCCACACCCGAGCGCGACCGGTTCGTCGAGTTTCTGGAACGGGTGGTGGTCAAAAAGTCCATCGCCCGCCACCCCGAGGTGTTCCGCGACGCGTCGCCGATCACCCGGGTGCATCGGAATGCGCCGCCGTTCTTGGTGATTCACGGCAGCAAAGACAGCGTCATCCCCGTCGAGCAGGCTCGCAGCTTCGTCGAGCGGCTGCGTGAGGTCTCGCATTCGATGGTCGGCTACCTGGAATTGCCCGGGGCTGGACACGGCTTCGACCTGATCGACGGCGAGCGTGCCGGCGTGGCGGCCCATGCGACTTCGCTGTTCCTCAACCAGGTCTACCGCGCCAAGGCACAGATCACGGCAAAAGAGGTCATCTGAGCTTCTCCGCTGAGTAAGGTCCTCCCTTGAGGGGAAGGGGCACCGATGAAACGGCTGAGCGGCTGGGACTCGGTACTGCTGTACAGCGAGACCCCGAACGTGCACATGCACACGATCAAGGTCGCCGTGATCGAGCTCGACGCCGATCGCCGAGACTTCGACATCGACTCCTTTCGACAGGTGATCGGCGGCCGGCTGAACAAGCTCGAGCCCTTTACCTATCAGCTCGTCGACATCCCGTGGAAATTCCACCATCCGATGTGGCGGGAGCACTGCGAGGTAGACCTCAGCTACCACATCCGCCAGATGCGGCTACCGGAGCCGGGCGGTCGCCGCGAGCTGGACGACGCGATCGGACGCATCGCCAGCACCCCGCTGGATCGCGACCGTCCGCTGTGGGAGATGTACTTCGTCGAAGGTCTGGCCAACAACCGGGTCGCGGTGGTCGGCAAGATCCATCACGCGCTCGCCGACGGCGTCGCGTCGGCCAACCTGATGGCCCGGGGCATGGATCTGCTGCCCACTCCGGAGAGCGGCCCCCAGGTCACCGACCCCGCGCCCACCAAGTCGCAGCTGATGCGCTCGGCGTTCACCGATCACCTCCGGCAAGCCCGCAAGCTGCCGGGAACCTTCCGCTACACGGCGCAAGGGATAGGCCGGGTCCGGCGTAGCTCACGCAAGCTCTCACCGGAGCTGACGATGCCCTTCACCCCGCCGCCCACCTTCCTCAACCACCGGATCACCCCGGAACGCCGTTTCGCCACGGCGACCCTGGCGCTCGCGGACATCAAGGAGACCGGCAAGCGGCGCGGCGCGAGCATCAACGACGTGGTGCTGGCGATGTCCACCGGTGCGTTACGCACCTTGCTGCTGCGCTATGACGGCACGGCCGAACCGCTGCTGGCCTCCGTCCCGGCGAGTTTCGACTTCTCGCCGGACCGGATATCGGGCAACTACTTCACCGGGATGATGGTCGCGCTGCCGGCCGACCTCGATGACCCGCTGGCCCGGCTGCAGGCCTGCCACGACAACGCCAACTCCGCCAAAGAGGCGTTTCACCTCGTCGGGCCCGAACTGATCAGTCGGTGGTCGAACTACATGCCGCCGCTGGCCACCGAGTCGTTTTTCCGCTGGGCGTCCAGCCGCGACGGCCAGAACAAGGTGCTCAACATTCCGATCTCGAATGTTCCCGGGCCCCGCGAGCGCGGCCGGGTCGGCAGTGCGCAGGTCACCGAGATCTATTCGGTGGGGCCGTTGACCGCCGGCAGTGGCCTCAACATCACCGTGTGGAGTTACGTCGATCAGCTCAACATCTCCGTGCTGTCCGACGGCGCCACCGTCAAAGACCCGCACGAGGTGACCGATGCCATGGTCGCCGACTTCATCGAATTACGCAGGGCCGCAGGTCTTTCCGAGGAGCTGACGCCCGTCGAGGCCGCGATGGCGCCGGCCTGACCGGCCCGGATGTCCCGTTTGGGTAACGCGACTCTTTCCTGGTGCCAATGCCATTTCCGCCGGCGGCTACCATCAGTCGAACCACTGGTTTGCACCGATTATCACTGCTAGTCGAAGGAGCTTCGTAGCACCGTGAGCACTGGGAACGAAGAAGCCAACGAGCCCGAGGTTCTGGTCGAACAACGCGGCCGGATCCTGATCATCACGATTAACCGGCCGAAGGCCAAGAACGCGGTCAACCTCGCGGTGGCCAAAGGTTTGGCCGAAGCCGTCGATCGGCTCGACGGCGAAGCGGGTCTTTCGGTGGGCATCCTGACCGGCGCCGGCGGATCGTTCTGCGCCGGCATGGACCTCAAGGCGTTTGCGCGGGGCGAATTTCCCATCGTCGAGGGCCGCGGCATGGGCTTCACCGAGCGTCCACCGACCAAACCGCTGATCGCCGCGGTCGAGGGCTACGCGTTGGCCGGCGGCACCGAGCTGGCGCTGGCCACCGACCTGATCGTGGCATCCAAGGATTCGGCCTTCGGTATCCCGGAGGTCAAGCGCGGCCTGGTCGCCGGCGGCGGCGGACTGCTGCGGCTGCCGCAGCGCATCCCGTCGGCCATCGCGATGGAGCTGGCGTTGACCGGTGAGAACCTTAGCGCCGAGCGCGCGCACGCGCTGGGAATGGTCAACGTGCTTGCCGAGCCGGGCACGGCGCTGGACGCGGCCATCGCGCTGGCCGAGAAGATCGCCGTCAACGGGCCGCTCGCGGTGGCCGTCACCAAGCAGATCATCGTCGAGTCCCGCAGCTGGAACCCGAAGGATTTCTTCGCCGAGCAGGGCAAGCTCTTGGCTCCGGTGTTCGGGTCCAACGATGCCAAGGAGGGCGCGATCGCGTTCGCCGAGAAGCGCGCGCCCCAGTGGACCGGTACCTGAGCCACGGCAATGCGCACCGTCGAGGCCGGATAAACTACAGTCGAACATGACACTTCTGGCCAGCTTTGTAACGTGTTGATACCGGAGAACCTGCAAGCGTGAGCATTTCTTTGCTTCTTGAGATGGCTGCGTCGAGCAACGCCGATCGCACCGCCGTGGTGTCCGGTGACGTCCGCCTGAGCACGCAGGAGCTCAGCGATCTGGCCGACGGCGGCGCGGGGGTCATCGCGGAATCGGGCGCCCAGCACGTGGCCTACGTGGGTGTCGGCGGCGCGATGCTGCCGGTGCTGATCTTCGCCGCGGCACGCGCCGGGCTGCCCTTCACCCCGATCAACTACCGGCTGTCCGCCGAGGGCATCCAGGCGCTGATCGAGCGGCTGCCCGAACCCCTGGTCGTCGTCGACAGCCGCTACCGGGACATGCTTGGCGAGTCGTCCAAGCGCGTCATGCTTTCCGATGACTTCCTGACCGCCGCCCGCCGCGCCGAGCCCGCGGCAGAGTTTGCCGACCCGGAGTCGGTCGCGATCGTGCTGTTCACCTCGGGCACCACGTCGCAGCCCAAGGCCGTCGAACTCTCGCACAACAATCTGACCAGCTATGTCACCGGAACCGTCGAATTCGACTCGGCCGGTGCACAAGACGCGGCACTGATCTGCGTGCCGCCGTATCACATCGCCGGGGTCGGCGCCGCGCTGTCGAATCTGTACGCCGGCCGCAAGATGGTCTACCTGCCCAACTTCGATGCCAACGAGTGGGTGCGGCTGATCGGCGCCGAGCAGGTGAGCACCGCGACGCTGGTGCCGACCATGCTGGACCGGGTCGTGTCCGTGCTCGAGACGGGCGGCCATGAGCTGCCGTCGCTGCGCAACCTGGCCTACGGCGGCTCGAAGGTCGGCCTGCCGTTGGTCCGCCGCGCGCTCGAGCTGTTGCCGGGGGTCGGCTTCGTCAACGCCTACGGGCTGACCGAGACGAGCTCGACGATCGCGGTGCTGACGCCCGACGACCACCGCGCCGCGCAATCCGCTTCGGAAGTCGCCGCGGTCAAGCGGCTGGGTTCGGTGGGACGTCCGGTGCCCGGCATCGAGATCGAGATCCGCGACGACGAGGGCAATGTGCTGCCGGCCGGTGAGACCGGCGAGCTTTTCGTGCGCGGCGAGCAGGTCTCCGGCCGTTACACCGGAATCGGCTCGGTGCTCGACGAAAACGGTTGGTTCCCAACCAAAGACATCGCGATGCTAGACGACGAGGGTTACCTGTTCATCGGCGGGCGCAGCGACGACACCATCATCCGCGGCGGCGAGAACATCGCGCCCGCCGAGCTGGAGGAGGTGCTGGTCGAGCATCCGCATGTGCGCGACGTCGCCGTGGTCGGCGTCGAAGATCCGCAATGGGGACAGGCGATCGTTGCCGTGGTGGTACCGCGGCCCGGCGTCGACCCCGATCCCGAGGAATTGCGGGAGCACGTCCGCAAGAGTTTGCGCGGTTCGCGCACCCCCGACCGCGTAGTGTTTCGCGACGAGCTGCCGACCACACCCACGGGCAAGGTGCTCCGCCGGGAGATCATCGAAGGATTGCAGGCCGCACCGGCCGAGTAGTAAGCAGAGGACGAAAAATCATGATCAAGAACGGAACCCGCCTCACCAGCCAGGTGTGTGACACCCAGGTGATCGTCGTCAGGAGCGCCGACAGCCTCGACGACCTGCGCTGCGGCGGTGTGCCGATGGTGCCGATCGGCGGCGAGCGCTCGGGCGAACTCGACCCGGCATTCTCCGACGGAACCGTGATGGGCAAGCGTTATGTCGACGAGGCCGGCGCCGAGGTATTGGTGACCAAGCCGGGCGCCGGGAGCCTGAGCATCGGTGCGACCGCGCTCGCGCTCAAAGAGGTCAAGCCGCTACCGGCAAGCGACTGAGATTCCGGCCGGGCCGTTAGCCGTCCTGCTTGCCGGGGATCCCGTTGCGGGTGACGAATTCCCTTGCCTTGATCAGGAATTCGAGCTGCTCGCCAACCTGGCTGAGCGGGCGGACGCTGCGGGTCGAGCGGGACAGCACGATCGCACCCTCTAGCGCGGAGATCGACATCACGGCCAGTGAGGCCGCGTCGTCGTCGTCGAACCCGTCCTTGCTGAACGCCCGGGTCAATGCCGTACACCACCGGCCCAAGATCGTCCCGGCCTCGATGGTCAGGTCCTGATCGGTTTCGTCCGCGCTGATTGCGGCCGCGACCACCGGGCAGCCGGCGTGGAAGTTGCCATCGGTCAGCAGGCGTTCCCAGAGTTGGATGAACTCACGGAGCAGCACCCTGGCGCCTTGATCGGCGGCGGCGTCGATGGTGGCGGTGATCGAATCCCCCGAATACCGCAGCGCCTCGCTGAGGATCTGGTTGCGTCCCTCGGGAAAGTGGTAGTAGACCGAACCGCGCGGGGCGCCGCTGCGCGCCAGCACGGCGTCGATGGTGACGCCGGCGGCTCCGCGTTCGCGCATCACTTCGGCGGCGCTGACGAGCATCTTTGTTCGGGTGCCGCCGCGTTTCGGCGATGTGGCTTCCGGCGCGACATGGCTGGTGGTCGGCACTTTCGTACCTCCTGGGGCAGACGTCATGCAGCGTGCGAGTGCCGCGATACCGGCCAGTGCATATTACGCGGGCTGAACCGGAACGACGGGCGTTTCAGGTCGGGCACCTCGCGGGTGAATTGATAGCCGGCGACGTTGAGTTCGATGATCCACATGATTTTCTCCCGGCCTAGTGCTGCTTTCATGCGCCGGGGCCGGCGGCTCATGATTATGCTGAGAATCATATAAGACGTTGGTCTACTAAGCAACTTGTTAGTGGTACTAAACTCGCAGACCAGGTAAATGTGTGACGTAAGTCATTTTCTCGTGGTGAGCTGAAGCTGAGCAGATCCTAAAGATTATGCTTTATTGCATAATTTGGCCTTCTGGGATTGACTGTGGCATGGCACACACGTACAACAGCCCAACTGGTCAGATACTTCCCGTCCTCGACACTGTGACGCTGGAGCGTGACGGTCACGTTTTGCTGATCGGCCTGAACCGACCGGACAAACGCAACGCGTTCGACCGCGCGATGCTCGCCGATCTCTCCCGCGCCTATGCGGTGCTGGAGTCCGACACCTCGGTGCGGGCCGGGGTGCTGTTCGCGCACGGCGACCACTTGACCGCCGGTCTGGATCTCGCCGACGTCGGCCCGGGCATCGCATCCGGAGAGAATCCTTTCCCCGACGGTGGCCGGGATCCGTGGCGGCTGGACGGCGCCTGGACCACGCCGCTGGTCGCGGTCGCGCACGGCTGGTGCATGACGTTGGGCATCGAGCTGCTGCTGGCCGCCGACATTCGCATTGCCGCCGCCGACACCAGGTTCACCCAGCTCGAGGTGCGCCGTGGGATCTACCCGTTCGGCGGCGCGACGATCCGCCTGCCGCGCGAGGCCGGCTGGGGCAACGCCATGCGCTGGCTGCTCACCGGGGACGAGTTCGACGCCGCCGAGGCGCACCGGATCGGGTTGGTCCAGCAGGTGGCCGACGATGCGGCCGCGGCCCTGGCCGCCGCGCGCGACATCGCGCACACCATCGCCGACCGCGCCGCGCCGTTGGGCGTGCGCGCCACGCTGGCGTCAGCGCACTCGGCGCGCGTCGAGGGTGAAGCCGCCGCGATCGAGCGGCTGCGTCCCGCCGTCACCGAGCTCTTCGCCAGCGAAGACGCCGCGGAGGGCGTGCAGTCGTTCATCGAGCGACGCGACGCCCACTTCTCGGGGCGGTAGATGCCCCCCGAGCGTGAAACTAACTTCACGCTCAGGGGCCAGCGTGAAACCAACTTCACGCTCGGCGCGGGACTGTCAGCCCTCGACGGTGTAGCCCATCGGCATCAGCACGCTCTTCTGCTGGGTGAAGTGCTCGACACCTTCGGGCCCGTTCTCGCGGCCAATGCCGGAGTTCTTGTAGCCGCCGAACGGGCAGCAGGGATCAAAGGCGTACCAGTTGATCGCGTAGGTCCCGGTGCGGATCTTCTCCGAGATCTCGATGCCCTTTGCGATGTCGGTGGTCCACACGCTGCCGGCCAGGCCGTATGCGGAGTCGTTGGCGATCTTGATCGCGTCCTCTTCGGTGTCGAATCCGATGATGCTCAGCACCGGCCCGAAGATCTCCTCCTGAGCGATCGTCATCTTGTTGTCGACGTCGGCGAACACCGTGGGCTGAACGAAGAAGCCGTTGTCCAGACCCTCGGGACGGCCGCCGCCGCACACCAGGCGGGCGCCCTCCTCGATGCCCTTGGCGATGTAGCCCTCGACGCGGGCGCGCTGCTTCTCCGAGATCAGCGACCCGATCTGGGCGGCCGGGTCGTCCGGCTTACCGACCGGCAGCGCCTGCACGAATGTGCTTACCGCGTCCACGATTTCGTCGTAGCGCGAGCGCGGCGCCAGGATGCGGGTCTGGCCCACGCAGGCCTGCCCGGTGTTCATGATCCCGGAGAACACCAGCATCGGGATCGCCGAGGCCAGGTCGACGTCCTCGAGGAGGATGGCCGCCGACTTACCGCCGAGCTCCAGCGTGCACGGCTTGAGCATCTCGGCGGCGCGACGGCCGATCTCCTTGCCGACGCCCGAACTGCCGGTGAAGGTGAACAGGTCGACGTCGGGGTTCGACGTCAGCGCCTGACCGGTCTCGATACCGCCGGGCACCACCGACAGCACACCCTCGGGCAGACCGGCCTCGGCGAAAATGTCCGCCAAAGCGTTTGTGGTCAGCGGGGTTTCGGCGGCCGGCTTGAGCACCACGGTGCAGCCGGCCAGCAGTGCGGGGCCCAGCTTGTTGACGGCGAGGAACAGCGGCACGTTCCACGCCACGATCGCGCCCACGACGCCGATCGGCTCGCGGTGCACGATGGTCTGCCCGTAGGAACCGTTGCGGATCTCGCGCCACTTGACCTGGTCGACTGCCGGGCCGGCGAAGAAGTTCATCGCGCCCATCGACCCCATCCAGTGCATCGTCTCGATGGTGGTCGGCGGCTGACCGGTCTCGCCGGCGAGCAGCGCGCTGAGCAGCTCCTTGCGCTCCTCCATCAGCTTGACCGCGTTGGCGAGGACGGCCGCGCGTTCCTTCGGCGGCGTCGTGGGCCAGGGGCCGTTGTCGAATGCGGCCCGGGCAGCGGCGACCGCGGCGTCGACGTCGGCCGCCGCTGCCGCCGGCGCCTTGCCGAAGTACTCGCCGGTCGCCGGACAGCGCACCTCGAGGACTTCAGAGGTCGACGGCTCCGTCCACTTGCCGCCGATGAAAAGCTTGTCGTATTCGGTCTTGATGTCACCCATGGCGCCACCCTACTAAAGCCGAAGCAAAACGAGAACATGTTTCATTCTCGGGGTGAAAGCACCAGCACGAGATTGCTGACCAGGAACTCGCGCAGCACCGGCACCGACGTCAGCCACCACGCCCATCGCGGGTGGTAGCGCGGGAATGCGGCTACCAGCGCCCCGGTGTTCTCGGCCCAGCTCAGCCCCGCGGCGGCGGACACCGCGAATAACGACGACCCGTAGTTGTTCTTCGCTCGATGCCCGTGTTTGCGGGCATAACGTGCGGCGGCGCGCTCGCCACCCAGGTAGTGGGTCAGGCCCATCTCGTGTCCGCCGAAGGGGCCCAGCCACACGGTGTAGGACAGCACCGCCAGCCCACCCGGCTTGGTCACCCGCAGCATCTCGTCGCCGAGCTGCCACGGCCGCGGCACGTGTTCGGCGACGTTGGACGACAGGCAGATGTCCACCGAGTCGTCGGCGAACGGCAACGCCATGCCCGACGCCCGGACGAACATATCCGTCGCCGCCCGCACGGCGGGTCCGGCGGCGTGCATTTCGCTGGGATCGGGCTCGACGCCGAGGTAGTGCACACCGGCGTCGGCGAACGCCGCCGCGAAGTAGCCCGGCCCGCCGCCGACGTCGAGGAGGGTGCGTCCGGTCGGTGGTTCGCCGCGGGCGGCCAGCCAGAGGTCGCCGACCATCGCCGCGGTATCCGCCGCCAGTGCGCCGTAGAACCGGTCCGGGTCGGGTTGTTCGTAGCGGAACTCGGTCAGCAGCCGCACCGAGCGCGCCAGCTTGGCCCGTCGCGCAAAGACGTCAGTCACCGCCACAACGGGCAACCCTACGGACGTGCCAGCTAGGCTGACGACTGATGTCTGACCTGCGTTCCGTCCTGCTGCTGTGCTGGCGCGACACCGGCCACCCGCAGGGGGGTGGCAGCGAAACCTACTTGCAGCGCATCGGCACGCAGCTGGCCGCGTCGGGCGTCGCGGTCACCCTGCGCACCGCCCGTTATCCGGGCGCGCCGCGCCGCGAAGTCATCGACGGCGTTCGGATCAGCCGCGCGGGCGGGCGCTACTCGGTATATGTGTGGGCCTTGCTGGCGATGGCCGCCGGCCGGCTGGGTCTGGGGCCGCTGCGGCGCGTGCGCCCCGACGTCGTGGTCGACGCGCAAAACGGTCTGCCGTTCTGCTCCCGGCTGCTGTACGGCCGCCGGGTGGTGGTGCTGGTACACCACTGCCACCGCGAGCAGTGGCCGGTAGCCGGACCGCTGTTCGGCCGGCTGGGCTGGTTTGTCGAGTCGTGGTTGTCGCCGCGGTTGCACCGGCGCAACCAGTACCTGACGGTGTCGCTGCCGTCGGCGCGCGACCTGGTCGCCCTGGGAGCGGACAACGAGCGGATCGCGGTGGTGCGCAACGGCCTGGACGAGGCGCCGGCCCGGTCGCTGTCCGGCCCGCGTTCGGCCGTGCCCCGGGTGGTGGTGCTCTCGCGGCTGGTGCCGCACAAGCAGATCGAGGACGCGCTGGAAACGGTCGCCGAGCTGCGCCCGCGGCTACCCGAGCTGCATCTGGACATCGTCGGCGACGGCTGGTGGCGCCAGCGCCTGGTCGACCATGTCCGGGGCCTCGGCATCAGTGACGCGGTCACCTTCCACGGCCATGTCGATGACGTGACCAAACACCATGTGCTGCAAGGCGCTTGGGTGCATGTGCTGCCCTCGCGCAAAGAAGGCTGGGGCCTGGCGGTCGTCGAGGCGGCTCAGCACCGGGTGCCCACCATCGGCTACCGGTCTTCGGGCGGCCTGTCCGACTCGATCGTCGACGGGGTGACCGGGATATTGGTGGACAACCGCGCCGAGCTGGTGGACCGCCTCGAACAACTGTTGTGCGATCCGGTGCTGCGCGACCAGCTCGGCGCCAAGGCGCAGGCCCGCAGCGGCGAGTTTTCCTGGACGCAAAGCACCGACGCGATGCGCGCCGTGCTGGAAGCCGTGCAAGCCGGCGAGTTCGTCAGCGGCGTGGTCTAACTCGGCGCCGGACTCCGGCGACCAGCGCCCCGCCCGCGCCCAAGACCAGCATCCCCAGCCACACCAGGTGCGCGATCACCGTGGCGTGGCGTCGGCCCGACGGCACGCCGGCGGTGTCACCGCCGACCCGGTACAGCGTCAGCTCCTCGTCGTGGAAGACCGGGGTGAGCGCGCCCAGAGTGCGTGCGGCCGAACCCATGTCGCCCGCGCTGTCGGATTCGACGACCAGCCACCCCAGGCCGGCCGGGGCCAACGCCGACGGCGAAGGCCCGGAAAGCAGCAACTGCTGGATCGACCGGGCGCGGTTGCCCTCTCCGGGCACCACCAGACCGGAGATTGCCAAGTCGCCGGTGCTCAGCACGTCGGCGCGCAGCCAGCGGGGCAGCGGATCCAGCACCGGCGCCGGACCCGACCACGCGAAGCGCCGCATCGAGCCCGCGGGCAACACCGCGACCGGCGAGGGCGCACGGTTGATCGCCGCCGCCAGGGCAGCCCAGCCCGGCGGGTAGTGCACCGGCGCGATCTTGCCCCCCACCCCCCAGGCCAAGTCGGGCAGCACCGCGATCAGCGCGAGACAGCCGACCAGCGCCGTGGCGAAGTCTGCCGGAGGGGGCACCCACCTGCGCAGCGTCACCACCGCGCCGGCGCCTGCGAGTGCGTATCCGGGCACCGCCAGCGCTACCCACTTCTGCCCGTCGCGCAGCACACCCAGGCCGGGTGCGGCGTCAACAACCGCGGCCATCAGGTGCAGTCCGGGTCCGGTGGCCAGCGCGGCCGGTAGCACCACCGACACCGCCGCCAGCACCAGCAGCGGCACCGCTGCCGGGCGGCGTGTCACCGTCGGTAACCCGGCCGCCACCACCCCCAGCAGCGTCAGCGCCGAGATGACAGCGAAAAGCGTTGCCCGCGAACTGGGTACGGCCTCGCCGTTCCAGATCCCGCCGAGGCTGGCCAAGCTGGCCAGCGTGCCCAGGCCGGGCTCGGCGCGCGGCGCGAACGCGAGAACCCCGAGCGTGCTCGCCGCTTTGGGGGTGGACAACGACGGGCCCATCGCCGCGGCCGTCAGCCACGGCAGCGCCGCCACCAGCGCGGCACCCAGCGTCGCCGCGGCGCACAGCCACCGCGCCCGGCCCGCACCCGGTGCGGCCACGCAAACCAGCGCCACCGTCGCGGCGAGCATCAGCCCGGTCGGGGTCAGCCCGGCCAGCGCGATCCAGAACACCAACGCGAAAAAGCCGGTGGCTTCCGCCGAGCGCAGCCTCAGCACTGCCGTCGCCACCCAGGGCAGGCAGCCGTAGCCGACCAGCAGGCTCCAGTGCCCTTGCAGGAGTCGTTCGGCGACATAGGGATTCCAGATCGCCAGCGTGATCGCGACGAACTGGCCGGACGCGCCGGCGCAGGGCAGCGCGGTCGCGACGAGTCGCGCCGCGCCCCAACCGGCCAGCCACAGCCCGGTAACGAGCAACACCTTCACCACGACGCCGCCGTCGACCAGGTGCGAGGACAGCGCCACCGCGAAATCCTGCGGCGTCGCCCGCGGTGGAGACGTCAGCCCCAGGGCGGTGTCCGACAGGTACGAGCGCGGCGTCGACACCGCGTCGCGCAGCAGCAGGTATCCGGGCCGCAGTAGCGGCGCAACCACCACCAGCGCCAGGACCAACGCATATCCGGGCAGTGACCAGTACACCGCCCGGCGGTACGGCGCGGTCACCGTCGGCGCGATCGCGGGCTAGTCCCGGTCGGGCGGGCCGGGAGGATTCGGTTCGGGGGAGCCCGATTCGGGCGGATCGTCGTGCGGCGGGTCGGAGCCGGGCGGATCGTCGTGCGATTCGGAGCGCTGCGTGGGCAGCTTCTCGGTCTCGGCTTCGGCGCCGGGCACCCGTTCCTCGAGCCCGCTGCGGCCGAAGAACTCCTCGTCGCCACGGGTCAGGCCGGGGTCGGTCAGCGCACTCTCGGTCCGCAGGCTGAACGACGCCAGCACTCCGCCGCCGATCAGCGCGATCACGCCGACCGCGGTGAACGTGATCGGCAATACCCGCGACCACAAGGCGAGGCGGTCACGCTCGTCGCGGGCCGCGTTCACCTGAGATTCCACGGTGTCCTCGTTGGAGGTGACCTTGTAGTCGGCCAGGGTCAGCTCCGGCTTCAGCGGATCACGGGCGAAGTAGTGGTTGGCATGCTCGGTTTCCTTGATGATGGTGCCCGAGACCGGGTCCACCCAGAACGTCCGCTGCGCCGCGTAGTAGCGGGTCATCGTGATCTGCTCGGCCGGATCGCCACCCTGCAGGCCCCACATCGCCGCGGACGTCGTCACCTTGCCGTCTTCGTCGCCGGCGTACAGCGACGGGTATTTCACCGGCGCCACCAGCTTGCCGTCGGCGCTGTACCCGATGTTCTGGGTGAAGCGGTACGCCGTCAGGCCGTTGACGTCCTCTTGGGTGTCGTAGTTGACGTCGTAGGTCTTCTGCGCGACCGGGTCGAAGTACGGATAGGTCTTCTTCTCGGTGTGGAACGGGAATCGGTAGGACAGGCCATCGTGCCGTACCGGGATCGAGGTGGGCGGGTTCTCGTCGTTGAAAGTCCGCGGCTTCTGGACGGCGCCACCGGTGTGGGTGTCATCCGAGACGGCCATCGCGGTCTTGCGGTTGAGCGTGACGGTGTCGACGATCGCCAGCAACAGCCCGGTGTCCTTTTGCTTATCGGTGCGCCGCAGGGAGGTGCCGACCTGCAGCGTGACCACGTCGGCGTTGGCGGGCGACTCGACGCTGATCTGCTGCTGGGAAACGAGCGGCACGTTCTGGTTGACGACGACGTGGTCACTGGACAGCGACGACGAGTCGATCGCGGTTCCGCTGCCGTCGCTGACCAGCGTGGTGTCGATGTTGAGAGGGATCTTGGTGATCCTGCTGGTCGTGTAGGTCGACAGCAGCAGCGCGGCGATCAGCAAGGCGGCCCCGAGTCCGATGATTCCGCATGCGGCGAACCGCAACATGACCGCTCGGTTCACGTGGCCGTGCCCTCCCTAATGCTCTAGGCAAATCCGTTTGACCCTAACAGCAGTACCCGATTCGGCAGGTAACACTGCGCAGGCAGACTGTGATCGTGACCGACAGCCAGCAGGTGGGTGGAGTCCGCAGCTTCCTCCCCGCCGTCGAGGGTATGCGCGCCTGCGCGGCCATGGGTGTGGTCACTACGCATGTGGCCTTTCAGACCGGCCACTCCAGCGGTGTCGACGGCCGTCTGTTCGGCCGCTTCGACCTCGCCGTGGCGGTGTTCTTCGCGCTGTCGGGGTTCCTGTTGTGGCGGGGCCATGCGGCGGCGGCGCGGGATCTGGGGCTTGGTTTAGTGAAGAGGCCGCCCACCGGCCACTATCTGCGCTCGCGGGTTGTCCGCATCATGCCGGCCTATCTGGTGGCGGTCGTCGTGATCCTCACCCTGCTGCCCGACGCGGATCACGCCAGCCTGACGGTGTGGCTGGCAAACCTGACGCTCACCCAGATCTATGTGCCGCTCACCCTGACCGGCGGCCTGACCCAGATGTGGAGCCTCTCGGTCGAGGTGAGCTTCTATCTGGCTTTGCCGATCCTCGCGTTACTTGCCCGCCGCATTCCGGTCAGTGCGCGGGTGCCGGTGATCGCCACGCTGGCGGTGCTCAGCTGGGCGTGGGGTTGGTTGCCGTTATTCGGGGGGCATTCGGGAACCGGCAACCCGCTGAACTGGCCGCCGGCCTTCTTCTCCTGGTTCGCCGCGGGCATGCTGCTGGCCGAGTGGGTGCACAGCCCGATCGGGCTGCCACACTGGCTGGCGCGCCGGCGGGTGCTGATGGCCGCCATCGCGCTGGCGGCCTTTCTGGTGGCCGCTTCCCCGCTGGCCGGTCCGGAGGGGCTGACTCCGGGTACCGCGGCACAGTTCGCGGTGAAGACCTCGATGGGCTCGGTGGTCGCGTTCGCATTGGTCGCGCCGTTGGTGCTGGACCGCGTCGACACCGGTCACCGGCTGCTGGGCAACGCCGGCATGGTCACCCTGGGCCGCTGGTCCTACGGTCTGTTCATCTGGCACCTGGCCGCCCTGGCGATGGTGTTCCCGGTGATCGGGACGTTCCCGTTTACCGGCAACATGCCGACGGTGCTGGTGCTGACGCTGATCTTCGGCTTCGCGATCGCGGCGGTCAGCTACGCCCTGGTCGAGTCGCCATGCCGGGAGGCGTTGCGCCGCTGGGAGAAACGCGAGAAGCCAGCCGCTGAGGGGATCGATGCCGAGGCGGACGCGATCGCGCCCTAGCCGGTGCGGTCCATCCACTCTTCCAGCGCGTCCGCGGACGGCAGGCAGATGGCCTGCTCGATCTTCTCGATCAGATCGGCCCCGTACTCGACGGTGGACTTGATGAAGTTGCCCAGCGCTGCCAGGTGGATGCCGTCGGTCAGCAGGTAAGCACTCTCACCGACCACACTGACGCGGCTGGGCGCAGCGGTCTCGCGCACAAACGCCTTGGGCCAATGGTTGTCGCGATTCCACTCGTTCACCAGTTCCATCAAGCGCGGGCGTTCGCTGGCTTGGTAGTACCCGGCCGGGCTGACGGAGATCTCCAAAATGTCGGGCCGCAGCCCGTTGATCCGCAGATTCACGTGCAGCTTGCCCCGCTCACAGTTGGACAGCACCATCATGAATTCCTCGCCGTCGTCGCTGCGGAAAAACCGCAAGTGACGCGAGCGCAGATAGCGTTCGATCAGCTCGGTACTCAATGGCTCGATCTGCATGCCCTCATGGTGGTTCCGGGGGCTTGGAGGATTCTTGGCGCTTTCTGGTTAGCGCGCCCCTGCGGCCGGCTGTCGAGCCATGATCTCTGCCCGGACCGCCGATCGCCGGGCCTTGCCGGCGTCGTCGCGCAGCGGTGTGTCGACGAATTCTATGAAGTCGGGGGTGGGCGGCACCTTGTATCCCGCGATGTTGGCGCGCAGAAACTCCTGGGCACCCGCGGCGTCCAGGGTGGAGTCGTCGGTCGTCTGCACCAGCGCGTAAGGCACCTGACCCAGGTCGCCTTCGTTGGGGTCGGGGACGCCAACGACCAAGCAGGACAACACATCGGGATGCGCCGACAGGGCGCTCTCGATCTCCGCGGGATAGACATTGCGGCCGCCGACGGTGAACATGTCGACCCGCCGGTCCGACAGATACAGGAACCCGTCGGCGTCGAAGTAGCCGAGATCGCCCAGCGAGTCCCAACCGTCCCGGTTCTTCGCCGTGGCCCCGACGTAGCGATAGGTGGGCGCGCTGCCCGGGCTTGGCCGCATGTAGATCTCGCCCACCACGCCAGGCGGACAGGGGTTGCCGTCGTCGTCGAGCACCTTCATCTCGCCGGCGACCACCACGCCCACCGAGCCGCGGTGGGTCAGCCACTGGTCACCGGAGATGAAGGTCAGTGCTTGTAATTCGGTGCCGCCGTAGAGTTCCCAGACCTTTTCCGGGCCCAGCAGGTCGATCCACGCCTGCTTGATTGCCGGCGGGCACGGCGCCGCCAGATGCCAGAACCGCCGGATCGACGAGAGGTCGTAGGACTCCGGGTCGGCCTGGTAGACCGGCAGCGTCCGCTGCATGATCGTCGGCACCGTCGTCAGGAACGTCACGCGATGTTCGCTGATCAGTCGCAGGAATCCGTGCGGGTCGAACCGGCTCATCAGCACCAGATGCTGGCGCATCAGCAACGCGATCGTCGCCGCGGTGAAACCGGTGTTGTGCGACAGCGGCACCGGGATCAGCGTGGTGTCTCCCTCTTGGGCGCCGAGCGGATAGCCGATGGCGGCCGGTATCCGGCTGTCGCCGCCGGACTCGATCAGTTTGGGCCGCCCAGTGCTGCCGCCCGACCCCATCGCCTTCCACACCGGCGAAACCGCTTCGGGCAACCCGGCGTCGGACAGCGTCGGGTCGGGAGTGAAATTGATTGGCACACTTGGTATGTCGCCTTGCTCCTGGCCCACCAGCAAGGCAGGCCGGCGCAAGTCCAGCAGGCCCTGCAGCTCGGCGGCCGGCAACCGTGCCGACAACGACTGGGGTACCGCGCCCAGCTTCCAGCACGCGACGGCGGCCTGAATCCACTCGACCGAGTTGGGCAGCACCATGGTCACGTAGTCGCCGACGCCGACGCCGCGCTCGGCATAGGCGCGGGCCAACCGGTTCGTCGACCGGTCGAGTTCGGCGCGGGTAATGGTCAGGCCGTCGCAGGTGACCGCCGGCTCGTCGGGGGCGAGTTCGGCAAGCGCCGAAATCTGCGTACCGATCGGTGGGATCGGCTCACTCATATGCGCCCTGTCGCTCGAAGATGCGCCGCGGGTTGTCCACCAGCATGGTGTTCAGTTGCTCGTCGGTGACCCCGCGCTCCTTCAGGGCGGGGATCACGTCGTTGTGGATGTGCAAGTAGTGCCAGTTCGGT
This sequence comes from Mycobacterium sp. IDUB_19, assembly GCF_055419445.1. Lineage (NCBI taxonomy): Bacteria > Bacillati > Actinomycetota > Actinomycetes > Mycobacteriales > Mycobacteriaceae > Mycobacterium > Mycobacterium sp. IDUB_19. The sequence goes on from NZ_JBVAXR010000014.1 coordinate 129,980, forward strand.
GCCATCTGTGGCACGAGTTCCTCGGGCAGCGCGTCGAAGTAGCAGTTGGCGTCGTGCGAGAGCACCATCTTGTCGGCGTGCCCGCGCTCGCACATCTGCGCCACGATGCCGACTCGTTCTTCGAACGGTGAGATCACGTCGAGGCCGAACCGGTCCATCCCGAGGTAGGACCCCGCGGCGATGAGCTCTTCGAGGTAGCCGACGTCGGTGCTGTCGCCGGAATGCCCAATGACCACTCGCGTCAGGTCGACGCCTTCCTCTTCGAAGATGCGCTGTTGGTCGAGGCCGCGCCGCAGACCGGCGTGGGTGTGGGTGGAGATCGGCACCCCGGTGCGCTTGTGCGCCTGTGCGACGGCGCGCAGCACCCGCTCGACGCCGGGGGTGATTCCCGGTTCGTCGGTGGCGCACTTGAGGATTCCGGCCTTGACACCGGTGTCGGCGATGCCCTCCTCGATGTCCTTCACGAACATGTCGGTCATGATCTCCGGGCCGCCCAGCATCCCGCCCGGGCCCTCGTAATGGAACCGGAACGGAATGTCGTTGTAGGTGTAAAGCCCTGTCGCCACAACGATATTCAGCTCGGTAGCCGCCGCGACACGGGCGATCCGCGGGATGTAGCGGCCCAGGCCGATCACGGTGAGGTCGACGATGGTGTCCACGCCGCGGGCCTTCAGCTCGCCCAGCCGGGCGATGGCATCGGCCACCCGTTTTTCTTCGTCGCCCCAGGCGTCGGGGTAGTTCTCGGCGATTTCCGTCGTCATGATGAACACGTGCTCATGCATGAGCGTCACGCCGAGATCAGCGGTATCGATGGATCCACGCGCGGTATTTAGTTCGGACACGTCGCTGATGCTAGGCCCGCCCGGCGGTCATTTAACAGAGGCAATTACGAAGACAATTCGGATTTTCGCTGGCCTCATCCGATGAGGCCCAGATGGCCGCTTATTGGCGTACCGTCGGCCGCGTCCGTTTCGCCCAACCGTTTAACCGGAGCCTGCCATGTTGCTCAATCCCAACCACCTGCAACGCCGCTACCCAGACGCTCGCTCGGGGGAGATCATGGCCGCCACCCTGGACTTCTTCGAGTCACGGGGCAAGGCCCGGCTGAAGGCCGACGACCACGCGCGGGTCTGGTACTCCGACTTCCTTGACCACATCGGACGGGAGCGCATCTTCGCCTCCCTGCTGACGCCGTCGCAGTACGGCGCCTCGGCAGACTGCCGCTGGGACACCTACCGGATCAGCGAGTTCGCCGAGATCATCGGCTTCTACGGGCTGAACTACTGGTATCCCTTCCAGGTCACCGCCCTTGGCCTGGGCCCGATCTGGATGAGCGACAACGAGGACGCCAAGCGCAAGGCCGCGGCGCAGCTGGACGCCGGCGAGGTGTTCGGCTTCGGATTGTCGGAGCAGACCCACGGTGCCGACGTCTACCAGACCGACATGATCCTGACGCCGTCCGAGCACGGCTGGACGGCCAACGGCGAGAAGTACTACATCGGCAACGCCAACGTCGCCCGGATGGTGTCCACCTTCGGCAAGATCGCGGGCCCCTCAGCAGACCAAGACGAGTACGTGTTCTTCGTCGCCGACTCCCAGCACGATCGCTACGAGCTGATCAAGAACGTCGTCAACTCGCAGAACTATGTCGCCAACTACGCGCTGCGCGACTACCCGGTCACCGAGGCCGACATCCTGCACCGCGGCCCCGGGGCCTTCCACGCCGCGCTCAACACCGTCAACGTGTGCAAGTACAACCTCGGGTGGGGTGCGATCGGCATGTGTACCCACGCCATGTACGAGGCGGTCACCCACGCGTCCAACCGCTACCTGTACGGCACCGTCGTCACCGACTTCACCCACGTGCGGCGCCTGCTCACCGATGCCTACGCGCGGCTGGTCGCGATGCGGCTGGTCGCCAGCCGCGCCTGCGACTACATGCGCAGTGCGTCGGCCGAGGACCGGCGCTACCTGCTCTATAGCCCGCTGACCAAGGCGAAGATCACCAGCGAGGGCGAGCGGGTGATCACCGCGCTGTGGGATGTCATCGCCGCCAAGGGTGTCGAGAAGGACACCATGTTCGAGGCTATGGCCCGCGAGATCGGGCTGCTGCCGAGGCTGGAAGGCACCGTTCACATCAACATCGGGTTGCTGGGCAAGTTCATGCCCAACTACCTGTTCGCGCCGAACCGCGAGCTGCCGGTGATCGGCCGTCGCGACGACGCGGCCGACGACTCGTTCCTGTTCGACCAGGGCCCGACCGGGGGATTGGGCAAGGTGCGTTTCCACGATTGGCGTGCGCCGTTCGAGAGCTTCGCGCACCTGCCCAACGTCGCCCTGCTGCGTGAGCAGATCGACGTG
>NZ_JBVAXR010000015.1:0-119256 GCF_055419445.1 Mycobacterium sp. IDUB_19
TTCCATGGCACCGGTCCGGCGATGCGCGGGTTCACCAGCCGCTGGGACAGAACGGTCAGCGCCTCGGCGAGTTCGCGGCGGGCCAGGTTGGCGCCCAGGCAGTAGTGAATGCCACCGCCGAATGTCAGGATGGGCGGTGCCCCCTCGCGGGTGATGTCGACGCGGTGTGGGTCGGCGTACACATCCGGATCACGGTTGGCCGCAGCGGTATTCACCAACACCATGGTGCCGGCAGGGAAGAGGTAGCCGTCGAGCTCGGCATCCTCGATCACCAGCCGCAGAGTCCCACAGGCGATCGGTGAATGGCGCATGGTTTCCTCGACCGCGCGCATGGCCAGTTCGGGATTCCCCTTGAGCAGTTCCCACTGCTCGGGGTGCTCGCAGAGCACCTGCACCGAGGCGCCCACCTGGTTGCGGGTGGTGTCCGTCCCCGCCAGCAACAGCCCTCCGGCGAGCATGCGCAGCTCGGCGGCATTGAGGCGGTCCCCGTCGTCCTCGGCGCGGATGAGGTCGGAAAGCAGGTCGTCGGTCAGGCTGTGCCGGCGCCGGTCGACCATGTCGTCGACATAGTCGTCGAGTTCGGCCCACGCGCGCATGACGCCGGGCTCGAGTTCGCGAATGTCGACATTGAAGCTGAAGGCTTTGAAGATCTCGTCGGCCCACAGCGAAAACTGTTGCCAATCCTCACGCGGCGCGCCGAGCAGCGCGCAGATGATCGGCACGGGGTAGGGGCGGGCGATGTCGGTGACGACGTCGCAGCGCCCCGCGTCGGCAACCTGGTCGACGAGCTCGTTCATCAGGTCGGCCATCGTGTCGTGCAGGCGCAGGGTCGCCCGGGGGGTGAACGCCTTGGAGGTCAGACTGCGCAGCCGATGGTGCGCGTCGCCTTCCAGGCAGAGCAAGCTGTTGACCACCTTGTCCCACAACGGGCCCGACGTGATGCCCTGGACGAGCAGATTGATGCCGGGCGGAATCTGGAACCGGGTGTCGCGAAGAACGGTGCGCACGAGGCGGTATGAGAGCACCTCGGGTCCGAAAGGTCCGATCGCGATCGGGGCCTGTCGTTGCACGGCTTCGATGCGCGGGTAGATCTCCGCCGGGGTTTCCCCGGCGTCGTAGTCCAGCGCAGGCAGGTCGGCGTCGAAAACACTTGCGGGAGCGGTACCGACGGCCATGGCGGTCTCCTTAGCCCGGGAATCCGCGCTGAGCGAAGCTCGCGGACAACTTCCAGACAATGTATGGCCACGGTGTACAGGTGTCAACGAGGCGCGTTTCGGGGAATCGATTTTGGCCGTCAAGTGGACCGGTTTTGGGGCGGATGCCTCATGTGCCGACGGGGCCCGGAGCCGACAATTGCGGCATGGTTGTCTTAGATTCCACGCCCGCCACCGCTCCGATAGCCCCAAAGCAGCCGTGGGAGAAGGTGTTAACGGAAGGTCATGCGCCTCTGGTCAGGGCGCGACGGGTGTTCCGTTACCTGCCCTCGGAACCGCGTTGCAAGGTGTGCAACAACCCGTTTGGTGGGCCGGTCGGACGCGTCTTCGCTGCGGCCGGATTCAGCCCGTCGCGCAAGAACCCCAATCTGTGCAGTCGCTGTTGCGACGCGCTTCCTCCGGGTGGCGCCGAAGTGGACGTCGCGGTGTTGTTCGCCGACGTTCGCGGTTCCACGGCGCTGGGCCAGCGCGGTGACGCCGCGGACTTTGCCGCGCTGCTCAACCGGTTCTACGCAGCCGCGACGCAGGCTCTACTGCGGCATGATGCGGTGATCGACAAGCTCATCGGCGACGAGGTCATGGCGTTCTTTGTGCGGGGCATCAGTGGGCCCCATTACCGGAGTCGTGCGGTGCGCGCGGGGATGGATCTGCTCCACGCGGTCGGGTACGGGGGTGACCAGGGGCCTTGGCTGCAGCTAGGCGTGGCGGTCAATGCGGGAATCGCGTACGTCGGCAATGTCGGGGAGGCGGTGGTCGATTTCACCGCGCTCGGCGATCCGGTCAACGTTTCGGCGCGGATGCAACAGCACGCCGCCGGTGGGGAGATGCTCGTCGCGTCCGGAGTGGCCGACGAGTTGATGGGAAGCTCGCCGCAGCGGCGGTTGAGCCTGCGCGGATACGACCAGCCGATCGACGCGTTCAGCCTCAAGGTGTGACTTCGATTACCGGCGAACAGGACTCAGCCGCTACTGAGCGAAGGGACAGGCGCTGTTGTAGTCGACCTGCCAATGCTTGATGCCGTTGATGAACGGTGAGCGCAGCCGCTGGGGATCTCCCGCGGAAGCCAGGTCGGGCAGGTGATCGGCGATCGCGTTGAACATGATGTCGATCGTCATGCGAGCCAGGTTGGCGCCGATGCAGTAATGCGCTCCGGTGCCACCGAATCCGAGGTGCGGGTTGGGGCTGCGCAACACGTTGAAGGCGAACGGGTCGTCGAAGACCTCTTCGTCGAAATTGGCGGAGCGGTAGAACATCACCACCCGCTGACCCTTTTTGATCTCGACGCCGCCGAGCTCGGTGTCGGTCAGGGCGGTGCGCTGAAAAGCCGTGATCGGAGTGGCCCACCGGATGATCTCATCGGCCGCGGTCTTGGGTCGCTGCGCCTTGAACAGCTCCCACTGCTCGGGGTGGTCGGTGAAGGCCATCATCCCCTGCGTGATCGAGTTGCGAGTCGTCTCGTTGCCGGCGATGCCCAGCGTGACCACGAACATGCCGAACTCCGCCTCGGAAAGTCCGTCACCGTCGGCGTCGGCCTCGACCAGCGTCGTAACGATGTCGTCACCCGGATCTTCGGCTTTGCGGGCAGCCAATTGCATTGCGTACCACATCAATTCGCCTGCCGAGGTGAGGGCGTCGTAGTCGGCGAATTCCGGGTCGTCGCTTCCGATCATCTTGTTGGACCAGTCGAACAGCTTGCCGCGGTCCTCCGCCGGCACCCCGAGCAGGCCGGCGATGGCCTGCAGCGGCAACTCGCAGGCCACCTGAAGAACGAAGTCGCCCGAGCGTTGCGCCGCGGCGTGTTGGGCGATCTGCCGCGCGCGCTCGTTGAGGTCGGCGCGTAGGCGTTCGACGGCGCGCGGGGTGAATCCGCGGGCGACGATCTTGCGCAACCGGCTGTGTTCGGGGTCGTCCATCATGATCATCGATGCCCGGCCGGCTTCGATCTGGCCCTGTGCCTGGTCTTCCCGGTAGCGCGGCACGATGGATTTCGTTGCCGACGAGAAGATGTCGCTGCGCAGCGACACCTCGCGGATGTCGCGGTGCTTGGTCACCACCCAGTAGCCGCCGTCGGAGAACCCGCCCTGGTCGAGCGGTTGCTCATTCCACCAGATCGGCGCCGCCCGGCGCAGTTCCGCCAACTCGCCCACCGGTAACCGGTGGGCATAGATGTCGGGATCGGTGAAGTCGAACCCCGGCGGGAGGTTGACAGTGGCGATGGGTGCGCTCCTCGGGGATTGCGGGTGGTGAGGAGATGCTAGCGCTTAGACGCGGTTGGGCATACACATAAGACCAAATGTCGGCCATGCGCCTTTGCCTGCGGGTGCAGAGCCACTGCCAAGCCGATCCCGCTGGTCGAGCCACTGTGCGAGAGCCCGGCGAAGACAGGAGACAATCGGACTATGTTTCTGGTCCCGGCGTGGGCGTGGCGCGGGGGTCCGGTGCGGCGGGGGGTGTGCGTAGGGATTCCCGTCGGATTCTTCCTGGCCACGTTGGTGCTCGCCGAATCCGGACTGGTGCTGGGTGGGGTAATCGCATTCGTGGTGACGAGCGTCTTCTACGGCGCGGTGGTGGCTAGGCGGATGGGCAAATTCTGGCCGGTCGCCAAGGATCTGAGCGGTGCCGAACGAGTCGCGTTGGTTCGTGCGGCACGACAGGGCCACCGCCTGGACGACGCGCGCCTGGCGTCCGCGGCCGTTGAGTACGCGACGGGTCTGCGCGATGCCCGCGAGCAAGCCCGTGCCGGGCGGTGGCTGGTGTGGCTGACGGCCGCGGCGATGGTGGTGTTGGCGGTGCTCGATAGCGTCTCCGCGTCACCCCGAAGCGCCTTTGTGTCATGGCTTTTCGTCGTATTCTTCGCCGTCGAGATCTTCTGGTGGCCGCGGGTGCGGGATCTGCTCGTCGTCGACGCGGAGCACACCCTGCAACTGAGCCAGACCGACGACGGGTGATGCTCAGCGCGCGGTCGAGCTGGGTGCCTGCTGGGTGTCGTGCGCGCCGAGGTTTATTGCCGCGGTGATGACGGCCCGCTCGATCTGGCGAAGCGCGTGCACCGCGGTGAGGAATCGCCTCGTGTCGGGATGCGGCCCGTCCTCGCCGTCGTGATGGCGGGCCAGGGCCTCGGCGGCGTCCAGCGCGTAGGTCGCGGAGTTGACGGTCGCCGTGCCCGCTCCGTCGACGAGGGTGACGAGCGCATCGATGTTGCCCAGAGTTTGCGCTGCGGCAGCGGTGAACGCGTCGCCCAGCTGTGGTGACCCGACGGCATCCCGGTAGCGCTCGCTGCTGCGGGCCAGGCTTCGCCCGTAGCGATCGCAGGCGGTGAAGATGCGTAGGCCGCGGCGAATGCTGCGGCGCCCGGCGAGGCCGGCCACTCCTGCCAAGAGTGGCTTGGCGGTAATCCGGAACTGTTGCAGGTTCCGGTCGAGCTGGCGCGCTTGCTCGGTCGGGCTGACGGACTCGTCCTCGCCGAACATCGTCGCGGTGGAGATCTCGATCAGCGCGGTCAACGCCTTCAAGAAGGCACGGGTGTCCTCGCGGATGGCGGTTCTGGTGTTCGTCGGTAACACCAGGATTGCCACGGTAACTCCGATCACGGCGCCGATCGCGGTTTCTTCGATGCGCAACATCAATACGCCCAAAGAGAATTGGCCCATCAAGCCGTAAAGCAGCGCCAGCATGGTGGTGATCCAGAAGGTCATCAGGCTGTAGGTGACCGTCATGAAATAGAACGCGCAGAACAGGCAGACGAAAATCGCCACCAGCGAGGCGGTCTTGTCGCCGGCGAACAGCGTGGCCGCCAGCATGCCGCAAGGCACGCCGAGGATGGTGCCGAGCGTCCGCTGCCAGCCCTTGGTCAGGGTTTCACCCCACGAGTTGGTCCCGGCGAAGATCACGAACGCCGCGATGACCGCCCAAAACCAACGGGCGGGCGACACCAACTCGCCGATGGCGATAGCCAGCGACGCGGCGATCGTCACCTGAATGGCTTGCCGAGTGGTCTGCGACAGCCCGCGGTCGGCTGGCTTGGCATCGGCATCGTCAACTTCGGGGCAGGCTTCGGATTCGGGTGGCTGTGTGGTACCGGAGGTTTGCACGGCGCCGGCGGTGGCCCGTTCGACGATGGCGCGGACTTCGGCAGTTGCGTTGGCGGCGTTGATGATTGCCAGCGCAAGGCGGCGTACCGCCGCTTCGGCGGGGTCGTCAGTGGCGGTGGGCCGGGGCAGCTGGTCGACTACCCGCTGGGCCTGACTCGCGGCCTGCGCAAGCCCGTCGAGCGACGGAATGCGGATCGCTCGCGCGAGCTCGTTGAGCGCCCCGACCAGTTCGAGGCGGGTGTTGGGCGCGATGGCGGGCGGATTCTCCGCGACGACCAATGCCGCTTGCCGCCCGGCGTTGGCTACCCACTCGATGGCCAGTTCGGCGTCGAACAACCACGGAGCCAGCTGTTGGCTGGTCACCCCGGGCCACAGCACGGCGGGATCGGCCTTGTCTTCGATCTGGCTCTGCACCAGCAAGGCGGTCTCGTTGAGCCGAATGGTGCGGGCCCGCATGTGGCGTCGTCGCCGTTCGTCGAGCCGGCCGGTGCGAACCGCCTCCGCCGTGGTGTCGACAACGATCGCCATCCGCGCCCGCAGCGCGCGAATCGTGGCGCGCAGCACGCGTTCTGGCCGATCAGGCAGTACGTAGGTGCTCATTACGAACGTGCACACCGTTCCGACCACGACGGCGCCGATCATCCACGGCAACTCCGAAATACTCGCTCGCAGATACAAAGTGAAGAAATAGGCCATGAACGCGACCATGCCGAGTGCTCTGCCGCGGGGCCCGAAGCGGCGGACGTAGACCGCGGCGAAGACCACCACCACGAAGACGGCGTCGGCGGCCACCAGGTGCGGCGCGAGCAGCACGGCAGCTGTGATCGACAGCGCGGCGGGCAACGGCAACAGTGCCATCGTGATTCGCTGCTGGCGCGGGTCGGGCTCGTTGACCGATCGGGACGCGATCATCGTGATGACGACGCCCAGCAACGCTACGGTCAACGGCTGTCCGGTCGCGCGGGTCAGCGCGAAAAGGATCGCGAGCGAGCAGGCCAGCGCGGCCGTCGTCCGAATCGCCATTCGCAGTCGCAACAGTCCCGGATCGGAGCCGATCCACCAGTTTCGCGCCCGCTCATACAGCACCGTCGCCGATGCGCCGAGACCCTCGGCGGCGCTGGAATCCACATCATCTCGGCGGGTATCGCGAAGGCCGGGCTCGTGCGCCCCGCGCCCACCCGACACCGGCTACCGCCTCTCCTTTTTTGCTTCCTCATCACGGCGCTACTGCGCGACCGCTGTGGACCAGGCTAGTCTTCGAGGTCGTGACAGCGCCGACGCGGGCGAAGCTGGCCGATGGCCGTGACCTGTTGTTCTTCGCGTTGCCCGGGCACCGTCCGGCGCCGGTCGCCGATCGCAGGCCCTTGCCGGAGCGGGTTCCGGACCAGACGCAGTTGCGGTTTGACCGGTCGACCGGACAGTGGGTGATCATCGCGGCGCTGCGACAAGACCGCACCTACAAGCCGCCAGCCGACCAGTGTCCGCTGTGTCCGGGTCCGACCGGGCTGACCAGCGAGGTGCCCGCGCCGGACTACGACGTAGTCGTGTTCGAGAACCGGTTCCCGAGCCTGTCCGGTGCCGGCCGGCCGGTGGGCGCGCCGGACGCTGACGGATTTGTCTGCGCACCCGGGCATGGCCGGACCGAGGTGATCTGTTTTTCCAGCAACCACACCGGGTCGTTCTCGGAGCTGGAACCGGCGCACGGGCGGCTGGTTGTCGAGGCATGGCGGCACCGCACCGCCGATCTGATGGCCGCACCGGGCATCGAGCAGGTGTTCTGTTTCGAAAATCGCGGCGAGGAAATCGGGGTGACGCTGACCCATCCGCATGGTCAGATCTACGGCTACCCTTATCTGACGCCGCGAACCACCGCGATGCTGGGGCAGGCGCGCGAATATCGAATGCGTCACGGCGGCAACCTCTTTGCCAATCTGCTGGCCGGTGAGGTCGCCGACAGCAGTCGCATTGTCAAGCGCACCGAACTGTTCACGGCGTTTGTCCCGTTCGCGGCGCGCTGGCCGGTCGAGGTGCACATCTACCCGAACAGGTTCGTGCACAACCTCGTTGAGTTAACAGAGGACGAGCTGGACGCGTTCGCGCAGCTCTACCTCGACGTGCTGGGGCGGTTCGACCGGATGTATTCAGCTCCGCTGCCCTATATTTCGGCGCTGCACCAGTACGCCGACACCGCGGCTCAGGCTGACGGCTACTTCCACGTCGAGTTGATGTCGATTCGGCGCAGCGCCACCAAGCTCAAGTATCTGGCGGCCTCCGAATCGGCGATGGACGCGTTCATCACCGACGTCACGCCCGAAAGCGTGGCCCAGCGACTGGCCGAACTCGGATGACGGTTCGGTACGCCGCGCCGGGGCGGATCAATCTGATCGGGGAGCACACCGATTACAACCTCGGGTTCGCGCTGCCGATCGCGCTCCCGCAGCGCACGGTGGTGACCTTTACCCCCGACCGCGGTGACGCGATCACGGTGAGCAGCGACCGCACGGACGGCGCGGTGCGCATTCCGCTCGGCACCGCTCCCGGGGACCTGGATGGCTGGGCGAGTTATGTGGCCGGGGTGATGTGGGCGCTGCGCCAGGCCGGTCACCCGGTGCCGGGCGGCGCGATGTCGATCACCAGCGACGTGGAGATGGGGTCGGGCCTGTCTTCCTCGGCGGCATTGGAATGCGCGACGCTGGGCGCGATCGCGTCGGCCGCCGGTGTGCACATCGACGCAACAGAGCAGGCGTTGCTGGCCCAGCGCGCCGAGAATGAATATGTCGGTGCCCCAACGGGTTTGCTTGATCAACTGTCCGCACTGTTCGGGGAGTCGTCGACCGCGCTGCTGATCGACTTTCGCGATGTCACCGTGCAGCCCGTCGCATTCGACCCGGACGCGTGCGGCGTCGCGCTGCTGCTGATCGACTCCCGGGCGCGGCATCGGCACGCGGGTGGCGAGTATGCGGCCCGGCGTGCGTCGTGCGAGCGGGCGGCCGCCGAGCTCAAGGTGCCGTCATTGCGTGAGGTCCAAGATCGCGGACCATCGGTTTTGGCGGCGGTCACCGATGCGGTCGACGCCCGTCGGGCCCGTCATGTGCTGACCGAGAACCGGCGTGTCCTTGATTTCGTTGGCACACTGCGGGATTCGGACTTCACCGCGGCCGGCCAGATCATGACCGCGTCGCATGCCTCCATGCGTGACGATTTCGAAATCACCATTCCGCACATCGACCTGATCGCCGACACCGCGGTCCGCGCGGGTGCCCTGGGCGCTCGGATGACCGGCGGCGGCTTCGGGGGCTGTGTGATCGCCCTGGTGCCAACCGAGCAGGCAGAGGTGGTTGGCGAGGCGGTGCGACGGGCGCTGATTGATGCCGGGTTTGAGCAGCCGGTGATCACTCGAACCCGCGCGGCTACGGGGGCGCGACTATGTGGGTAGAGGGTGCCCGCCAGTGCCCGCTGGACGTCGACGCGTGGGCTACCCGCCCGGAGTGAACCGAACCGCGCCGAGGTGCATGCGGTCGACCGCCTCGCCGAATTCCTCGAGCGTCGGGATTCGCTGGTCGCGGAATTTCAACCCGATCATCGTTTGTGCACGCCGGACGCCATACGAGTCGGCGCAGCGCTTATAGAGATCGGAAACGATAGCGCGGTCCCGGATGAGCTCGCCGTGCATCGCGGTCGTCCTGCCGTCGTAGATGACCTGGGCGGGAGCGCCGCCGCGGAAGTTCTGCTTCCACGGTGCACCGGTCAGCGCATACAGATCGCTGTCGATCACATGGGCGCTCACCGGAAGTGTGAACGGGCGCCCCGTCTTTCGCCCGGTGAAGCTCAACACCATGAGCTGCTTGCGGGCGGGGCCGGCCAGCGGGGTGCGCAGCAGGAAGCCCAGCATCGGGTTGATGAGTTTGAGCAGGGCCGACGGTGGGTGCCCGGCGTCGATCGCGTACGACTCTTCTGCCATGCACATACCGTAAGACCAATCGTGCTTCGCGGGGCCACGAATGTGCGGCCAGCCGCACGCGCGGCGGGGAATCGGGGGCGACGATTTCGATGAGCCTGCGTCAATCGTTACGTTGAGCAGCGTTTTCCCGACGCCACAGCAATAGTTGCTGCGGAGAAATGTTTCGCCGATCTACTCTCCCGAAAATTGGGTCGCCACCAGTGCCAGTAGGGCGTAATCAGACTGGCCGACATCGTCGGGAAAGGTTGCTAGCGCGATATCGGCCGCTCGGAGCACGGTCGTCCGAAAATGCTTTTCCTAAACACGTGCCCGCAGGGACGAGTATGCAGTAAGAGACAGCTATGAAGTCACGAAGGATCCTCATCGCACTGGTTGCGGTGACGGCTGTCTTCATGACGTTTATTGGGGCCGCCCCGCCCATTGCCTACGACGGTGAACCCGGGTTCGTCGCGAATCCGGTCGAGCATGTCGACACGCTCATCGGAACGGGCACGGGCGGCGAGACGGTGGGCGAGATCAACGACTTTCCCGGCGCCTCGGTGCCATTCGGAATGGTGCAGTACTCGCCGGACACCGTCGGCAACTACGCCGGCTATAGCTACCACAACTCGCGCTCGACCGGCTTCAGCATGACGCATGCGTCGGTGGGCTGTGCGGCATTCGGCGACATCTCAATGTTGCCGACCACCACCCCGACTTATGCACAATCGTGGAATGCCTGGGAACGGATCGCCCACGATGACACGGAGCAGGGCGACCCGGGCTACTACACGGTGCGGTTCCCCGATACCGAAGTGACCGCTGAACTCACTGCCACCACCCGCACCGGCGTCGGCCGGTTCAGTTACCCGCACAACGGTCGGCCCGCGCTGTTCCACGTGCGTTCCGGCGCTTCGCTGGCGGGCAACTCCCGCGCAGCCATCCAAATCGGAGAAGACAACACCACGATCACCGGATGGGCGACCAGCGGCGGATTCTGCGGCAAAAACAATACGTACACAGTGTATTTCGCCATGAAATTCAGCAAGCCGTTCACCTCCTACGGCACCTGGGACGGCTATTCGGTCTACGCCGGTGCCCGCAACGCGGCTTCGTCCTTCGGCGGAGGGTACGTGGGGTTCCCGGCCGGTTCGGTGGTCGAGGTGCACACCGCGATCTCCTACGTCGGTATCGAAGGAGCGCGGGCCAACCTGGCTTCCGAGGGCGCAGCAAGCTTCGATGAAGTGCGGGCCGCCGCACTCTCCGAGTGGAACACGACCCTGTCGTGTATCGCGGTGGCCGGCCGGAACTCCGCCAACCTCGACACGTTCTATACCTCCCTGTACCGATCTCTGTTGCACCCCAACACCTTCAACGATGTGGACGGACGCTACATCGGATTCGACGGCTTCATCCACGAGGTGGCCAAGGGGCACACCCAGTACGCCAACTTCTCCGACTGGGACACCTACCGCAGCCTGGCGCCTCTACAGGGACTGCTCTTTCCGAAGCAAGCCAGCGACATGGCGCAGTCGCTCGTCAATGACGCCGAGCAAAGCGGATCATTTCCACGTTGGTCTTTTGCGAATTCGGCGACCGGCGAGATGAGCGGAGACAACGTAGTACCGTTCATCGTCAATCTGTACGCCTACGGGGCCACCGACTTCGACGTTCGAACGGCGTTGCGCTACATGGTGAATACGGCGACGTACGGCGGAGTCGGCTTGAACGGGTACGTGGAGCGGCCTGGCATCAAGAAGTACTTGCAGTTCGGCTATGCACCGTTCACCTTCGAGTTCGGCAGCAACGGTTGGATCACCGACGCTTCCCTCACACTCGAATGGTCGGTCGACGACTTCGCCATCTCGCGATTCGCCGACTCACTCGGCGACGCCGCAACCGCAGCCCACTTCCAGAACCGGTCGCAGTACTGGCAGAACCTGTTCAATCCGACCACCCGCTACGTTTCGCCGCGGAGTCTGATGGGATTCTTCCCTGCCGGGCCTGGATTCGTAGATTCGCCTGCAACTTTCGGCCAAATCGGATACGACGAGGGCAACGCGGAGCAATACGTCTGGTGGGTACCGCACAACGTAGCCGGCCTGGTGACGGCGCTCGGCGGCCGTCAGGCAGTGGCGGACCGGCTCGACCGCTTCACCAGGAAACTCAATGTGGGCCCCAATGAGCCGTACCTTTGGGCCGGCAATGAGCCGGGATTCGGGGTGCCATGGCTCTACAACTACATCGGTCAGCCCTCGAAGACTCAGCTCACGGTCGACCGGGTGCGCGGCCTCTTCGGACCTACGCCGGATGGCGCGCCGGGCAACGATGACCTCGGGGCGCTCTCCAGCTGGTATGTCTGGGCCGCGCTCGGCCTGTATCCCGTCACTCCCGGTACGCCGATCCTCACACTGAACACGCCGCTCTTCGATCGCGCCGTAATCAAGCTTCCGGCAGGCAATTCCATCCGGATCTCCGCGCCGGGGGCATCCGGACCGAACCATCTGAAGTACATCAGCGGTCTGAGCGTCGACCGCAAGCCCACCGACCGGACCTTTCTTCCCGAGTCGATCATCAAGACCGGCGGCGAGCTGGCGTTCTCGCTCGCCGCCTACCCGGACATGGGCTGGGGCGCGGGTGAATCCTCGGCGCCACCGTCGTTTGGCGCGGGCGGTTCTGCCGTGACACTCAATGTGTCCCCTCCCGTCGTCACGATTGCTCCCGGAAGCACGGGAAGTGCCAAAGTCGACGCTCAACGGATGGCCGGCGATGCCGGCAACTACAGCATCACCGGCGTGTCCTCCGCCGACGGGGTTACAGCTACACCGGTGTCGGGTCAGTTCGCCTCTGACGGGTCGTCCGCGGTTACCGTCCCGATCACGCTGGCGCGGTCGGTGCCCGAGGGCTATTACATCGTCTATCTCACCGTCATGGTCGGCGAGAGTGTCCGGAGGGCAACCGTACTGGTCATGGCGCAAGCCCATAGTGACGAACCCTGAGTGTATCGCTAGACCATGTCGTTGTCGGCGAGCCAGCGCATCACCGGCCACCCGATGAAGACCGGCAGCCAGCAGGTGAGCACCCGATACAGCAGCACCGACGGCACCCCGACGGCGGCGGGCACGCCGAATGCGGCCAGCCCACCGATCAGCGCTGCTTCGACGGCACCCACCCCACCGGGCGTCGGCGCAGCCGAGGCCAGCGTGCCGCCGACCATCGTCACCACGGTGCAGGTGACGAACGTGGCGCCGCCGCCGAAGGCCTGGACGCTGGACCACAGCGCCAGCGCCGCACCGAGAGTTGTTCCGGCACAACCGAGTACAATCAGCGCCAATCGCCTGGGTTCACGGACGAGCTCGACGAGGTCCTTGGCCACCTCCTGCAGCCGCGGGCGGACCGCCGTCGCCAGCCAGCCGCGGAGCTTGGGCACGAACCCGAACGTCCCGACAATACCCAGCGCCACACCCGCGATCAGGTAGAGCACCGTGGCATCCGGGACGAAATGCGAAAGGTCCATCGACGCGCCCGCCACGGTGCTGAACAAAATCAGCAATATCAGGTGCATGATCACCTGCACCGATTGCTGCAGCGCCACCGCGGCGGTGGCCCGCATGACGGACAGACCGCCCTTCTGCAGGATACGGGTGCTCAGCGCCAGACCGCCGACCCCGGCCGGGGTCGTGGTGGCAGCAAAGGTGTTGGCTACCTGGGCAATTGACAGCTTCCAAAAGTTCACCGTCCCGTCCGTGCAAGCCCACAACGCCGCAGCCGCACCCACATATGTCGAGGCCGAAATGAACAGGCCTAGTAGCGCCCACCACCAATTCGCGGTTCTGAGTTCGGAAAAGAACGTCGGCACGGTGCTGATGAAGGGGTACGCCACATAGACCAGCGCCCCGAGCAGGACCAGCTGGACGACCTGGCTACGGGTGAATCGGGTGATGGTCTGCTTCTCGATCTGATCAGCACCCGTTTGGGACTTGACTTCGGCCCTCGCAGCGGAGATGACGGCGGACGGGTCGCCCACCGAATTCCGGACTCGTTTGGGCACAGCGGATTTGGTAAGCCGCCGGGAGGCGGTCAAGACGCTGTCTTTGCCGAACGTGTCGATGGCCGCCCGCACCGCCGATTTGGCGTCGTACAGCGCTGACGTGGTCACCAGGAGCTGGGCGAGGTCGGATTGGAGTTGGACGTCGGTGGCGCCGTATTCGGCGTTGCCGAACCCGCCGAAGAGCACCGTGCCATCATCGACGGTGATCTCGTGGCTGCGCAGGTCGCCGTGCGAGATCTGAAAGTCGTGCAGCTTTCCCAGCGATTCCCACACCCGCGCGACCGGCGTCGTCTTTGTGCACTCGTCGAGCGGGATCCCCCGAACGGGCCTGTGCGCGTAGAGCGTCCATCCCCGGTCCAGAGCCGCGAAGGCGATCGTCGACGTGTTGGCCACCCCCGCCTCACCGATGGCGATGGCCATCAAGGCGCGATGTTCGACGGCGCGACGCATCGAGGCCTGCAGGGGAGCGGTTTCGGCATCGCGCAGTCGTAGCTTGCGCCATAGCTCGCGCAGCGCGCCGCCGCTGCGTTGGTGCGGGCCGTACAACTCGATCGCTGCCGTCGAATCGGGATCGCCGGAATCGGTCGACAACACAAGCGGACCGGGTCCGGCGGGCCGGATCACCATCAGCCGCGAGACGACGAATCCACGCTTGGCCATCGCACGGACCGCGGCCACCAGCGGCACTTCCAGCGCGGGCGTACCGACGGCAAGCACCACCAGCGCGCCGACGAACCATCCCACCGCCAGCCCCGCCAAGGAGCGAGCCGGGACGATGGCACTGATGACGAGGTGAATCGGTACGAAGGCGAGCAGCAGCGCCCACCACCAGTGCCGCCAGCGCGCGGGCAGCCAGGGGCCGGAGACCGTCAGCACCGCGGCCAGCATCGCGATCCAGCGCGGGTCGTCGAGGAACTGCGCCGGCAGGGTGCTCAGCCGGTCCGAGACATCGAAGTGCCATCGGGGTGCCGCGAGGCGGTTGCTGCTGATCGACAACGGCAGTGCCGCGAGAATCGCGGCCGCCCCGTAGGCGCCCAATAATTTCCATTGCCGGGCGACGATCAGGCCGATCAGGATCATGAACGGCAACGCCAGAATCGCGAATCCGTACAGCAGGTAAACCAGGTCGGATTGCGTGGGGGTCAAGACCCCGACAATCTGCGAGATGGATCTTTCCAGCCGAATCCAGCGGGGGCGGGTGATCAGTGAACCGGTGATCACCGTCGCGAGAAAGGCGGTGGCCAAGATCAGCCGCAGAATGTCGTTGGTCCGCCGGTTCACCGGTTGCAGCAAGCTGCCCGAAACGCTGATATCGCGCCCGTCAACTCGCATGTCAGGATCCTTCGGACCGGGGCCACGCTGTTAGCGGCCCGCCGACAACTTAACCGGATACCTCCGGGCAAGCGTGCATGAACTTGACGGACAGCTTGTTCACCTGCAGGTCAACGGTAGCGGGGCGCCGCCGACGGACACAGCTTGCGGACAGCTCGCTCACGTAAGGTCGCCCAAGGCATGTGTCAACCGGGAGGACGTGAGCGTGGCCAGAACCGATAACGACAGCTGGGAGATCACCGAGAGCGTGGGGGCGACGGCGCTGGGGGTCGCGGCATCCCGCGCGGCCGAGACCGAGAGCGAAAATCCACTCATCCGCGATCCGTTCGCGCGCGTCTTCCTCGACGCCGCCGGCGACGGAGTGTGGAACTGGTACTCCGCGCCGCAGCTGCCCGCCGACCTCCTCGAGACCGAACCCAATTTGGCGCAGCAGATGCAGGCGATGGTCGGCTACATGGCTTCCCGGACCGCCTTTTTCGACGCGTTCTTTCTGGACGCGACAACGGCGGGCATTTCCCAGGCGGTGATCCTGGCGGCCGGCCTGGACTCGCGGTCCTGGCGGTTGCCGTGGCCGGACGGCACGACGGTCTACGAACTCGACCAGCCCAGGGTGCTGGATTTCAAGGCGTCGACGTTGGCTGAACACGGGGCAGAACCCGCCTGCAACCGGATCGCGGTCCCGGTGGACTTGCGCCAGGACTGGCCGAAGGCGTTGCAGGAGGCTGGTTTTGACGCCTCGGCACCCAGTGCCTGGTCGGCCGAGGGGCTGATGCCGTATCTGCCGGCCGCGGCGCAGGAGCTGCTTTTCGAACGTGTGCAGGGGCTGACTGTCGCCGGGAGCCGGGTCGGCGTGGAGGCGCTGGGACCGAAGTTCCTCGACCCCGAAGCCCGGGCGCGCCGGCGGGCGCGGATGGATCGCGTCCGCGCGGCGTTCGCCAAATCCGACCCGCAGCGACAGGTCCCCAGCACCGACGAACTGTGGTACTTCGAAGAGCGTGAGGACGTGGGTGACTGGTTTTCTCGCCACGGCTGGGACGTGACGGTGACCCCGTCTCTGGAGCTGATGGCCGGCTATGGCCGCAGCGCCCCGGAAGAAGTCGAGAACGACGTCCCCGGCAATCTGTTCGTGGCTGCGCAACGCTCGGCAGGGTAGCGACTTCAAATCCGTTGGCGTAGCGCAAACTCATCAGCCCTACAGCGGGTGTTCGTGTCGATGTAACGGCTGGTTAGACCTTCATGGCGAATGCTGTGGGTGTATCCGCCGCCGTCGTCGGAGTGGCAACGTTCCGACGGGAGACAGCCATGAGCATCGCCAAGGTCGCGCCCGGCGCCGTCACCGGGCAACGCGACGGCAAAGCAACCGAGATAGCGTTTTCGGGACGGTTTGGTTTTGGCATCTACCGGTGGGCTTACCTGCCGTTCGACGTACCGCGGGGCGTGCAACAAATTCGGGTGGCCACTTCCCACGACTTCGGCGTGGGTGGCTTGGCGCGAAATGTGTTGGATCTAGGGATGTTTGGCCCTGCCGGCCACGACTTGGGCAATGCGGCCGGGTTCCGCGGCTGGTCCGGCGGGGCCCGCGACGGCTTTGTGATCGCCAGTGGCTATGCCACGCCCGGTTATCTGGCGGGTCCCATCGAGCCGGGAGTGTGGGCGGTAGCGCTGGGCCCGGTGGTGCTGAGCCCGTGGGGAATGGCGTGGCAGGTGCGGGTCACGTTGGACACCGAGCCGCCCGCCACGCACAACGGGCGACCGGTCGCGCAGGACGCTGCGACGAGCGCGTTTATGCCCGCCTCGGTCGTTGGTGCGCGCTGGTATCGCGGTGATCTGCATCTGCATACGGTTCACTCCGACGGTGAGCGCGATCCCGGTGAACTCGTGTCGGCCGCGCACGCCGGCGGACTTGATTTCATCGTCTCCACCGAACACAACACCACCTCCGCCAACCGGGTATGGCCTGGCTGCGACACCGGATCGCTATTGGTGATTCCGGGTGAGGAGGTCACTACCCGCCACGGACACTGGCTGGCTGTCGGCCTGCCTCCGCGCGCCTGGGTGGACTGGCGATACGGGCCGCGCGACGGGGTGTTTCCCCGCTTCGCCACCGAGGTGCGCCAAGCCGGTGGACTGGTGGTCGCTGCCCATCCCGCCGCGCCACTGCCGGGCTCGGCGTGGGAATTCGGATTCGCCGACGTGGACGCGCTGGAGGTGTGGAACGGCCGGTGGAACGTCGATGATGAACTATCCCTTCGTATTTGGCAAAGGCTGCTGCGCAATGGGCGGCGCCTTGTCGCGGTTGGCGGCAGCGACTCGCACGCCAAACGCCAGTTGGTCGGCGCGCCCCAGACGGCCGTGCACGCGGCCGAGCTGTCGATCCCCGCAATCGTCGACGGGCTGCGCCGCGGCCGCTCCTACATCGTGGGATCCCGCGATGTCGCGTGCGAGCTGACCGCGTTCTGCAGCGGTGGCGACGTGACCGGGCCCGGGCAGCAGCTGCGGGTACCGCCCGAGACGCCGGTGACGGTCACCGCCGTGATCAGTGGAGCTCCCGGTACAACCGCCGCCCTGATCACCGCGGCCGGCTGCGTCCGACGAGCATCGGTGTCCTCGACGCGTACCCGGCTGCAATGGGAGCTCGACGCCGCGTCGGCGCGTTTTGCCCGACTCGAGGTACGCGACGGGCGGCGGGGGCGGCTCGGTGCGATGGTCGCCTTGACGAATCCGGTGTGGCTAACCTGAGAAAGGGCAAGACACACCGGCATTCACGGCGTGGCGGGCGCAGACGAGAGAGGAACGAGATGGAAACCTGGGATGCGATCTGCGCTCGGCGCAATGTCCGGCAGTACAACCCCCAACCGGTGTCAGAGGACGACCTGAACCGAATCGCCGAGGCCGGATGGCGGGCGCCGTCCGCGAAAAACCGACAGCCGTGGGACTTTGTGATCGTCACCGACTCGGCTGCGCTGCAGGAGCTTTCCACGGTCTGGCGCGGCGCCGGTCATATCGCGGCGGCCCCGGCCGCGATCGTGTTGGTCGTACCGGTGCCACCGGACGATCGCCGGCTGGTGACCGACAACTACGACGTGGGCCAGGCGACGATGGCGATGATGATCGCGGCCACCGACCTGGGCATCGGCACTGGCCATTCGTCGGTGGGCGATCAGGAGAAGGCGCGCGCGATCCTGGGTGTCCCGGACGACTACCTGGTGGCCTTCATGCTCGGCGTCGGGTATCCGGCCGATCGTCCGCTCACCCCGATCCGCAAGCCGGACCGGCGCCCGTTCAACGAAGTCGTCCACCGCGGACGCTGGTGAAGGCCGGGACAGTGGCAGACACGGCGCGGGAGCACAAGGGCGAATACGGCTACGACGGGTCGTTCCACACCGTCTCGGCCGGGTCGCAGGTGGCGGGGGTGGCCGGCATCTCGGCCGTCCTGTTCGCCGGCGCGGGCGTCGCCCTGGCCCGCGGTAACCGGCTGGCGGCAGCGCTCGGCGCGGCCTCGGCGATCGAGGTGCTCGCCACGACCGCCTCCTACATCTACGCAACCAGGCGCGGCAAGTTCGTGGTGTGGGACCGAATCCTCGACGAACTGGGGCTGCAAGGCGACGAAACCGTGCTCGATCTCGGATGTGGCCGCGGCGCGGTGTTGCTCGCCGCGGCCAAACGGTTGCCGCGCGGCCTTGCCATAGGCGTCGATCTGTGGCGTGCCGATCAGACCGAGAATTCGCAGCAGGCAACGTTGTCCAACGCCGATCTGGAAAACGTCGCCGACCGCATCGAGGTGCACACCGCCGACATGACTGCACTGCCGTTGGCCGACGAGAGCGTGGACGCGATCGTCAGCAGCCTGGCCATCCACAACATCCCGAGCCCCGAGGGCCGGCGCAAGGCCTTGGACGAAGCGATTCGGGTGCTGCGCCCGGGCGGCCGCCTCGCGATCGCCGACCTCTGGGAAACCAGCCGTCACGCCGCACATTTGCGCGACCTTGGTTGGGATAACGTCCGACGCCGCAACCTCGGTTGGCGCATGTGGTACGGCGCTCCCTGGTTTGCAACGCGTGTGGTCACCGCCACCAAGCGCACTTAGCCCGCGTGCAGCATGCTGGATTCATGAACAGAAACGACATCACCGAACAGATCGTCGTTGCGCGCCTGACGCGCGGTCTCACCTGGCAGGAGCTGGCCGACGCCATCGGCCGGCCGGTGGTGTGGACAACCTCGGCGTTGCTCGGCCAGCATCCGATTCCGCCGGAGTTCGGCAAGCTGCTGGCCGAGATGCTCGGTCTCGACCAGTCGGTGGTTCCGGTGCTCGCGGCGCCGCCGATGCGCGCGGGACTGCCCACCTCCTCAGCTGGAGGGGTGCCGACCGACCCCACCATTTACCGCTTCTACGAAGCACTTCAGGTGTACGGTGGCGCCATCAAGGAACTGATCCACGAGCAGTTCGGCGACGGCATCATGAGCGCGATCAACTTCAGCGTCGACCTGCAGAAGAAGCCGCACCCGTCGGGCGATCGCGTCGTCGTGACTTTCGACGGCAAATACCTTGCCTACGACTGGGTTTCAGCGCAAGGGGAGTGATGGCCAAGGCGAGCCCAAAGCCGACACCCGCAGATCTCGTCCTCTCCGGTGGGGGCGTCAAGTTCATCGGCCTGGTCGGTGCCATCGTCGCCTTGATGGACGCGGGATATACCTTTCCGCGGGTGTCGGGGGTTTCGGCCGGATCGGTGGTCGGTGCGATCTTGGCCGCCGCGTCCAACGGCGACCAGCTGACGAGCCAGGAGGTCAAGGAGCTCGCGCTGTCGGCGCCGCTGAGCAAATGGCGCGACGCGGGACCCGTGCCCATCCTCGGTGCCGCATGGGGACTTGTCCGGGACACCAGCATGTTTCGCGGTGACGCCGCCTACGACTGGATTCGCAGCGAGCTGAAGAACCTGGGTGTCACCTACTTCGGTGATCTGGTCCTCGAGGACGGCATGCTGCCCAAGGGACGGCACCACAAGCTGGTGGTCACCGTTGCCGACTTGACCGCGGCACAGCTGGTGAGACTGCCCTGGGACTACCGGCGGCTCTACGGGCTGGACCCCGATGAGCAGCTGGTCGCCGACGCCGTGCGCGCGTCGATGGCGATCCCGTTCTTTTACCCCCCGGTCAAGCTGACCGGGGTCAGCGGCGCAACGTCCACCCTCGTCGATGGTGGTGTGCTGTCAAACTTTCCAATCGACACCTTTGACCGGTTCGACGGAAAACCGCCACGCTGGCCCACATTTGGGATCACGGTCTTACCCAGGCTCAATGAAGGTTTCAGCGCGGTCATGCCCGCGCTGAAGCCCCTGCGCTTTTTCGAGCAGACCGCGTTGCTGGAAAGTCTGCTCACCACCATCCTGGCGGGCCACGACCAGACCCACCTCAACCAGCCGTGGGTTGCGGCCCGCGCGATCGCCGTCGAATCGACCGATGTGGGCGTGCTCGACTTCGATGTAGCAGCGGATCGCCTTGCGGCGCTGTACGCCAAGGGTCATGAGGCGGCGCAGGAATTCCTGCTGACGTGGGACTGGGCGGGGTATCTCAAACGGTTCCGCTGGGCCGTTTGACGCTGGGGCCGCAAGGGTGAAGTGACGACTCATCGCCGGCGTGCCACACTTCGGATTGGAGGAGGCGACGGGAGGTGAGGCGGTTGCCCGGGCAACCGCATCGCCTCCTCCTTACAGGCCGAATTCGGCTTCTATGCCGTCGATTCCGGCGCGCAGCGCCTTGAGCGTGTCTGCGCGGGCACGCAATTTTGTTGCGGCGTGCGCGTGCTGGTGCAGGCCGGCGAATTCCTGCGCGGCTTCTTCGGCGCGGCTGACCACCATCTCGGGCAACACGATCTCGTCGACAAAGCCTGCGGCGAGTGCGGTTTCACCGAAGAACGTCTTGGCCAGCCCGGTGGCTTGCTGATACGCCGACCGCGTCAGCCGCAGCTTCAGGATCTCCAGGGCCGCATAGGGGATCGTCATGCCGATCGCCACCTCGTTGGCCTGGATGTTGTAGGCGTGGGCGGCCACCCGGTGATCGCCGGAGCACAACAGGAACGATCCCATCGCGATGGCGTGTCCGGTGCAGGCGATCACCACCGGCTTCGGATAGGAAAGCAGCCGATACGACAACTCGAAGCCACCCCTGAGCATGTCGATCGCGGGCTGTGCCTCGCCCGAGGTCAGGATCTTCAGGTCGAATCCGCCGCTGAACACCCGCTCGTTGCCGGTGATCACCAGCGCGCCGGCATTGTCGCTGTCCGCCTGGTCGATCGCCTCGTTGATCGCCGCCTGCATGGTGGGACCCAGCGCATTGACCTTGCCGTCGTCCAACTTGATGACAGCGACGGCATCCTTGACGGTGTAGCTGACCGGACCGCTCATGGAGTCGATTGAATCAGATTGACGTTGAGTGACGCCGCGGGGCCGGATCTAGCCCGAGGGTCACACCTGTTCGCCGTGATGTCTACCCAGATCGTTTTCGCCATTACCCAGGCGCAGACCGACATCGGTGGGTGCGTCGAGCTGCCGGGCGCGCCAGCGATCCTGAGTTTCGGCCACCGCGTTGTTGATACGTTCGATCTCACTGCGGAACACGTCTGCGCGCGTTTCCTTGCTCGCGTAGTGAAAGTAGGTCAGCAGGCTGCGTAGCAGTTCCAGCTTCTGCTTTTCCCTCTTGGCCAGGTCGTGCGTGGTCATCAACTCAATGCGCTGAACGGGCGGCAGCGCCTCCCAGTCCAGCACCACGTTGGTCTGAAGCGGCTGGCGTTCGCGTTCCCAGAACCGCCACCCGCGCGGCTTATCAGGGCGGTCGTAATAGATCACTGACCCGGCAAAGCGAGATTCGATGGCACCGCCGATTTCGGCGCGGTCGAGCGCCGAATCCCAGACCATCCGCCACTCCTGGCCGGGCGCAAGCACCGGCAATTCGCGGGGGAGCTGCAGTTCGACGACTTCGGCATAGCCGTCGCTGGAATTCTCGTATTCGGCCACCGTCGGTGGAGTCGGAAATGAAAACCGGATGTCGTAGGCCGCGGTCCGGCCGAAATTGCGGACCACCAGCTCGATCACATGCCAGTCCGCAGCATGCGGTTCCATCAGCATGCCGACGTGGGGCCGAGTCTGCTCGGCGGCCAGTCGCCGGTTACGGCTGATCTGGTGATTGGTAAACACCAGCGCGATGATGCCGAGCGCAATCGCCGCCCACGCCGCCCATGCCAACCAGGTGCTGGACTCAACGTCGGTGACCCCGTGCCAGCCGCCCTGGATCCACCCCATTGAATCCATCCCTCCGCTATATCACAGCGACATGCACCCGAAATTCTGCTGGTCCGGCTGCCGAATCGCAACGATCCGTTAGCCGCCCATCAACATTCGCCACTGATCAAGATTGGTGGCTCGATACACATAGTTGGAACGCTTCACCTCCGCCAGCGACGCGCTCGGGTCGACGGAATACCAGTGCCCTGGAAACACGGTCGGGTCGCCGGGCAGCGTAGCCAGCTGCTGCAGACTGCGGTACATCTCGTCGGAGTCGCCGCCCGGAAAGTCGGTGCGCCCGCAGCCATCCAGGAAGAGGGTGTCACCGGCAACCAGCCGACCGTCGAGCAGAAAGCACTGGCTACCGGGCGTATGACCCGGAGTGTGCAGCAGCTCGATCTCGATGTCGCCGATGCTGATCTTGTCGCGATGCTCATGCGTGGTCAGGTCACCGATGGCAACCCCGGTGACTCGCGAAACCCAAACTGCTTCATGGGTATTCACGTGAACCGGCACATTGGTCCGCTCGAGTAACTCGGCCAGTCCATTGAGCTCGAAACCCATCATCGACCCGCCCACGTGGTCCGGGTGGTGGTGGGTCACCAGCACGCCGGACAGGCGCATGCCGTCGGCCTCCACCGCGTCGACAAGCTCGCCGGCCGCGTACGCCGGGTCGACCACGACGCAATCCCCGGTCTGACGGTCACCGATCAGGTATGCGAAATTGCGCATCTGTGTCGCGAACATGTCGCCGGGGGCGAAATCGCGGCCGGCGAGCAGTTGGCGGAAATACAGTCGGTCCGCTGACGAGTCTGTCACCGCACCAGACTATGACCCGGCCATCAGACCTGGCATTTCGGGCGCGTCGTGGCCTGTCAACCGTGCTTTTGTCGAACGATTGGGCACGTATCCGGTGGGTATTGTTGGTCCATGCTGAAGAAGGTCGAAATGGAGATCGACGACGACCTTGTCCTGGAGGCAATACGTCGCTATCACCTGGCCGACGCCCGCGAGGCCGTCCATCTCGCGCTGCGGACTCTGCTCGGCGACACCGCGGACGGACCCGGCGACCAAGAGGACATTTACGACGAGTTCAGCGACCTCAGCGCATGGCAACCGCACCGCGGCAGCGACGGGGGCTGACCGCTGCCGGTCGTTTGGTGCGGTCGCGCGTCGCGCTGTACCCTCTTTTAGGCCCGAGGCAAGACTGATCGCTACGGGTTCCAGGCCCCCTTAGCTCAGTCGGTAGAGCGTTTCCATGGTAAGGAAAAGGTCAACGGTTCGATTCCGTTAGGGGGCTCGGCGGGACGCCGAGCAGGCGGGCGGCGCGTGTCAGAGGCGATGTAGCTCAGTCGGTTAGAGCGAACGACTCATAATCGTTAGGTCGCCGGTTCGAGTCCGGCCATCGCTACAACACAACAATGTGACGTGTGAAAGAGAACTGAAATGGCTTCAAGTACCGATGTGCGGCCCAAGATCACTTTGGCCTGCGACGTGTGCAAGCACCGCAACTACATCACCAAAAAGAACCGCCGTAACGACCCGGACCGGCTGGAGCTGAAGAAATTCTGCCCGAACTGCGGCAAGCACCAGGCGCATCGCGAGACGCGCTAATTGTTGGCGACCGTTTAGCCGAGATTGACCAGGTAGGTTTTGTAGCCGTGCCGTTGACCACAGACATCGTCGGGATGCACTATCGCTATCCCGACTACTACGAGGTGGAGCGGGAGAAGATCCGCGAGTACGCGGGGGCCGTGCAGAACGCCGACGCGTGCTTCTCCGATGAGGACGCCGCCGCCGAGCTCGGCTACAAGGGGCTGCTGGCCCCGCTGACGTTTTGCTGTGTGTTCGGCTACCAGGCTCAGACGGCGTTCTTCAGGTACGCCAACGTCGCGGTCCAGGACGCGCAGATCGTCCAGGTCGACCAGGTGCTCAAGTACTTCAAGCCGCTGGTGGCGGGCGACCGGCTCTACTGCGACGTATTCGTGGATTCGGTGCGTGTGTCGCACGGCACCCAGATCATCGTGACCAAGAACATCATCACCAACGAAGACGGCGAGACTGTCCAGGAGACCTACACGACCTTGGCGGGCCGTGCCGGCGACGATGGAGAAGAGGGTTTTTCTGATGCCACTGCGTGAGTTCAGCTCGGTGAAGGTGGGCGACCAGCTGCCGGAGAAGACCTATCCGCTCACGCGCCAGGATCTGGTGAACTATGCGGGAGTTTCGGGTGACTTGAACCCGATCCACTGGGACGATGAGATCGCCAAGATCGTCGGGCTGGACACCGCGATCGCCCACGGCATGCTGACCATGGGCATCGGCGGCGGTTATGTCACCTCGTGGGTCGGCGACCCCGGTGCGGTCACCGAGTACAACGTGCGATTCACGGCGGTCGTGCCGGTGCCCAACGACGGCAAGGGTGCCGAGCTGGTCTTCAGCGGTCGGGTCAAGTCCGTCGATCCGGAGAGCAGGTCGGTCGTCATCGCAATCAGCGCCACTACCGGCGGCAAGAAGATCTTCGGACGGGCCATCGCGTCGGCCACGTTGGCGTAGCCCATGGCGCTCAAAACCGATATACGCGGCATGGTCTGGCGGTATCCGGACTACTACGTGGTGGGCCGCGAGCAGCTTCGCGAGTTTGCCCGGTCGATCAAGAACGACCACCCGGCCTACTTCGAGGAGACCGCGGCGGCAGAACTCGGCTACGACGCCATCGTCGCGCCGCTGACCCTCGTCACGATCTTCGCCAAGCACGTGCAGTTGGATTTCTTCCGTCACGTCGACCTGGGCATGGAGAGCTTGGTGATTGTCCAGGTTGAACAGCGGTTCGTCTTCAACAGGCCGATCCTGGCGGGCGACAAGCTGTGGGGGCGGATGGACGTCGTGTCGGTCAACGAGCGTTTCGGCGCCGACATCGTCCTCACCAAGAACGTCTGCACCGACGACGACGGTGAGGTCGTGATGGAGGCCTACACCACGTTGATGGGGCAATACAACGAGGTTCCGGACGACGGTTCTGTCCAGCTCAAATGGGACCCCGCATCCGGGCAGGTCGTCAGAACCGCGTAATTAGTATCTGACTCGCGTGCCGATGTACACTCGGACCTCGGGGTTTTCCCATTACAGCGCGCTGTCCGTAGGTTCGGCGATCACCGAACGGAGAGCGCGCGCGTCATGTAGGCCCCGGTAGGTAAGCGCAGGTTGGCCTGCCAACCGCGAAGGGGCGTAGCTCAACTGGCAGAGCAGCGGTCTCCAAAACCGCAGGTTGCAGGTTCAAGTCCTGTCGCCCCTGCAAAAGGCGAAGCGTGCCATGCTGGACACTGAGGTGCCCGATCAGCGCGGGACGAATCGTGAGATAGCGAGCGACAAAGGAGCATGCGGTGAGCGACGAAGGCGACGCTGCCAGCGACGCGGCACGCGACGGCGGTGACACCGACGACAGCACGAGCGGTGGCCGGACGGCCGTGGTGACCAAGTCTGCGACGCGTCCGCAACGTCCGACCGGTAAGCGGTCCCGGCAGCGAGTGGCGGATACCGACGACGACGTCGACGTAGAGTCCTCGGACGAGGTCGAAGCCGCCAAGCAGGACAAGAAAACCCCGGCAGCCAAGAAGGCCAAGAAGCCGAAGAAACCCGGCGACCGTACGGCTAACCCGTTCGTTTTCATCTACAACTACCTCAAGCAGGTCGTTGCAGAAATGCGGAAGGTGATCTGGCCGAACCGCAAGCAGATGCTCACTTACACGTCCGTGGTGCTGGTGTTCCTGGCATTCATGGTGGCGCTGGTAGGTCTTGCTGATTTTGGCCTGACCAAGCTCGTGCTGTTGGTGTTCGGCTGAGCTTTCCAGAGTGATAGAGAGGACTGAAAACCGTGACTACCTTCGACGGTGACACGTCCGCGGGCGAAGCGGTCGACGTAGACGAGCCCGCCGAGGTCGTCGAGGCCCCTGAGACCTCGGAGGCCTCGGAGGCCTCGGAGGCCCCCGAGGCCCCGGAGCCCGCCGAGAACGCGGAATCGGCCGAGGAGGCCGACCCTGCCGCCGCGCTCAAGGCCGACCTGCGCAGCAAGCCCGGCGACTGGTACGTCATCCACTCCTATGCGGGATACGAGAACAAGGTCAAAGCCAACCTCGAAACCCGTGTGCAGAACCTGGACGTCGGCGACTACATCTTCCAGGTCGAGGTGCCCACCGAAGAGGTCACCGAGATCAAGAACGGCCAGCGCAAGCAGGTCAACCGCAAGGTGCTGCCGGGCTACATCCTGGTGCGCATGGAATTGACCGACGACTCGTGGGCCGCGGTGCGCAACACCCCCGGCGTGACCGGATTCGTCGGCGCGACCTCTCGCCCGTCGGCCCTGCGGCTCGACGACGTGGTGAAATTCCTGCTGCCGCCGGCGGCGACGAAAAAGGCCGCCAAGGGTGCCGCCACCGCTGCTGCCGCCACCGAGGCCGGTGGGCTGGAACGTCCGGTTATTGACGTCGAGTACGAGGTCGGCGAATCGGTGACGGTCATGGACGGGCCGTTCGCCACGCTGCCGGCCACGATCAACGAGATCAACGCCGAACAACAGAAGCTCAAGGTGCTGGTGTCGATCTTCGGCCGCGAAACACCCGTGGAACTCACCTTTACCCAAGTCTCCAAGATCTAGCCAGCCGGCCCCGTTCGCGGGAACGGCTGGACGCATAAACCAGGAAGGAACGTCACAATCTCATGGCCCCGAAGAAGAAAGTCGTTGGGCTGATCAAGCTGCAGATCCAGGCCGGGCAGGCCAACCCCGCCCCGCCGGTGGGGCCCGCGCTCGGCCAGCACGGCGTCAACATCATGGAGTTCTGCAAGGCGTACAACGCCGCGACGGAGAACCAGCGCGGCAACGTGATCCCGGTGGAGATCACGGTCTACGAGGACCGCAGCTTCACCTTCGCGCTCAAGACGCCGCCCGCCGCCAAGTTGCTGCTCAAGGCCGCCGGCGTGGGCAAGGGCTCGGCCGAACCGCACAAGACCAAGGTCGCCAAGGTCAGCTGGGATCAGGTGCGCGACATCGCCGAGACCAAGAAGGCCGATCTCAACGCCAACGACATCGACGCCGCCGCCAAGATCATCGCCGGCACCGCCCGGTCGATGGGGATCACCGTCGAGTAATCCCCAGCACCACCGTGGGAGGGCCAGCTTCGGCCCGAATTAACCACGACCCAACACCAGATTGGATAAATCATGAGCAAGAACAGCAAGGCCTACCGCGCCGCCTCCGAGAAGATCGACCGGGACAATCTGTACACCCCGCTGGAGGCCGCCAAGCTGGCCAAGGAGACGTCCTCGTCCAAGCAGGACGCGACCGTCGAGGTGGCGATCCGGCTCGGCGTCGACCCGCGCAAGGCCGACCAGATGGTCCGCGGCACGGTCAACCTGCCGCACGGCACCGGCAAGACCGCCCGCGTCGCGGTGTTCGCCGTGGGTGACAAGGCCGAACAGGCGCAGGCCGCCGGCGCCGACATCGTCGGCAGCGACGACCTGATCGAGAAGATTCAGGGCGGCTGGCTGGAATTCGACGCCGCGATCGCGACTCCTGACCAGATGGCCAAGGTCGGTCGCATCGCGCGTGTGCTGGGTCCGCGCGGTCTAATGCCGAACCCCAAGACCGGCACCGTGACGCCCGACGTCGCCAAGGCCGTCGCCGACATCAAGGGCGGAAAGATCAACTTCCGCATCGACAAGCAGGCGAACCTGCACTTTGTGATCGGCAAGGCCTCGTTCGACGAGAAGAACCTTGTGGAGAACTACGGCGCTGCGATCGACGAAGTGCTGCGGCTCAAGCCGTCGTCGTCGAAGGGCCGCTACCTGAAAAAGATCACCGTCTCGACGACGACCGGCCCGGGCATTCCGGTGGACCCGTCCGTCACCCGGAACTTCTCCGAGGCGTAGTCACGCCGAACGTCGACTTGTCGGGCGTTTTCCTCCGAAATCGGCCCGACAACTCGACGCTCGGCAGGCTAGCCGCCGCATTCGGCGATACGTCGCCGCAGGAAGTCGCGCCCGGGCTCAGAACCGTTGGACTCCAACGCCGTTCGATACCAGGTGAGCGCTTCGCTGGGCCGTCCCGCGCGCCGCAGCAGATCGGCCCTTACCGTCGCTACCAGATTCGACCGGGTCAGCCGGGGATCACGTGCCACTTCGTCGAGTGCGACAAGACCGGCGTCGGGGCCATCGCGGAAGCCCACTGCCAGCGCGCGGTTGGCACCTGCCACCGGCGAACCCGTCAACTCCAAGAGCCGGTCATAGGCCGTGCAGATGGTGATCCAGTCGGTGTCCTCCCAGGAGGCGGCCGTCGCGTGCAGTGCGGCGATCACCGCCTGGGGCAGGTACGGGCCGGTCGAACCCTCGGCCCGCCGCAGCCGATCCAGCCCGCGCGCGATGCGGCCGCGGTCCCACTTGCGGCGATCCTGCTCCTCGAGCGGCACCAGCATCCCGGCGTCGTCGACTCGGGTTGCGCGCCGCGAGTCATGTAGCAGCATCAGGGCGGCCAGGGCGTGCGCCTCGCGCTCGTCCGGCATCAGCGCGCACAACTCCCCGGCCAGCCGAACGCCCTCGTCGCACAGCTCGTCGCGAATCGCGGACGGGCCGGCGGTCGACCAGTACCCCTCGGTGAACACCGAATAGATGCAACCGAGCACGTGTGGTGTCCGCTCACCCAACAGCTGCGCCGGCGGCACCCGCAGCGGGATGTTGGCGTGGCGAATCTTGTTCTTGGCGCGCGTGATTCGCTGACCGACGGCGATGTCCGTCTGTAGCAGCGCGCGCGCGATCTCGGCAACGGTCAGCCCGGACACCAACCGCAGCGTGAGCGCCAATTGCGACTGCCGGTCCAGCGCCGGATGCGCACAGGTGAACATCATCCGCAGCTCGTCGTCGCGAACCGGATGCGGGTCGGTGCGGTCGGTGCGCGCCCTGATGTCGTCCACGACAGCAGCCAATTCCTTTCCGGGACGCACTGATTCGCGACGCAGCCGATCCCGCGCGCGGTTGCGGGCGACGGTGAGCAGCCACCCGCCGGGGTTATCGGGCACACCGTCGTCGGGCCAGCTGCGCAGCGCCTCGGCGCAGGCCTCCTGGACGGCGTCCTCGGCGACGGTGAGGTCACCGGACCACCGCGCGAGCGCGGCGACGGCGGAACCCCATTCCCGGCGGAAGACGCCGTCCAGGTTGGTCATTGCGGGCGATTAGAGTGCCGAGACTCCGGCCAGTTGCCGCAGCTGCACCGTCGAAGCGGGGATCATCGACGCGATCTTGACGGCCTCGTCGCGATCCGCTGCGTCAAGCAGGTAGAAGCCGGTGGCCACTTCGGCGCCCTCCGCGTACGGTCCATCGGTGACGATCGCCTCGCCGTCGCGCACCTTGACCGTCGTCGCGGTCGACCGGTCGTGCAATGCGGCGCCGCCGATCACGTGATCGCCCGCGGCAGTATGGAAATCCGCGTGCTTGGCCGCGACCGCTTCCCACTCCGGTGTTCCCGGCGTGTGCGCGGATGCCGGCGGTTCCAGCAGCAGCGCGAGCCAGTCGTTGCCGGTGAGCTTGCGGGACGGTTCCGATGAGTGGACCATCGGCCACACCTCCACGGCGCCGTCCTTGGCCGCGGGAATGTCCCGGGCCAAAGCCAAAGCCTCGTCCAGGTTTTCGGCCTCGAAAACGTAGTAGCCGCCGGCTACTTCGGCGCCCTCGGCGAACGGGCCGTCCGTGATGACAGGCGCATCCGGGCCGCCGCTGATGCGGACCGCCGTGGCCGCGGACGCCAGGGCATCACCACCGCGGATCGCCGCCGCGGCTTTGGCGTGGAACGCCCCGTAGGCCGCCATCTGGGCCGCCCCCTCCTCAGGTGTGCGTTCGCGCTCCCCCATGATCAACAAGGCGAAGTACTGCATTTGTGTCACCTCCGATAGTGAGCGAAGCCTCGTGCTCCACTCTCTACCTATCCGACGAACGACGCAGCCCTAATCCGACAAGCTAGGCGACGGCACCCGGCTTGAGGTAGGTCACCAGGCTGACGTCGAGAATCTCGTAATCGAAATAGTGCTCGCAGCCGCGCAGATACTTCATGTACCGGTTGTAGACCTCTTCGGAGGTGATCTCGATGGCCTTGTCCTTATTGGACTCCAGCGTGTCCCCCCAGATACGCAGCGTCTTGATGTAGTGCGGGCGCAGCGAGAGGGGTTCGGGGACAGCGAAACCCGCTTTTTCGCCGTGTTCGACCATCATCTCGGTCGTCGGCAGGCGGCCGCCCGGGAAGATCTCTGTGATGATGAACTTGATGAAGCGCACGGTTTCGAAGGTGAGCTTCTTGCCGCGGGCGTTCATGTCGTAGGGGTGGTAGCTGACGCTGCTTTGAACGGTCATGCGGCCGTCGTCGGGCATGATGTCGAAACACCGCTTGAAGAAGTCGTCGTAGTTCTCGTGCCCGAAGTGCTCGAAGGCCTCGATCGACACAATCCGGTCGACCGGCTCGGTGAAGTCCTCCCAGCCGTGCAGCAGCACCCGCCGCGACCGGTTGGTGTCGATACCACTCAGCACCTGCTCACAGCGGGCGTGCTGATTCTTCGACAGCGTCAGACCGATCACGTTGACGTCGTACTTCTCCACGGCGCGCCGCATGGTGGTGCCCCACCCGCAACCGATGTCCAGCAGGGTCATGCCGGGTTTGAGATCCAGCTTGTCCAGGTTCAGGTCGATCTTCGCGTATTGAGCTGCTTCGAGGGTGAGGTCGGACGGCTCGAAGTACGCGCAGCTGTAGGTCCGGGTCGGGTCCTGGAACAGGGCGAAGAAATCGTCGGAGACGTCGTAATGCGCTTGGATGTCTTCGGAGCGCGTCCGGATCTTCGTCGCACTGGTCGGTTGCTCAGCCATGGTCGTCTATTTCTCCTGAATTCACTGCTTCAAACCCACTACCCATCGTCACCCGATTGACCAGCAACGATACCCACCCTTAATCGGACTGCTTAACCGCCGGCGGTGCTGCGCGCCCGCCCCCCACTGCCCGACACATGAGTCTACTTTTCCAGCGTGAACTGGTTGCAGTCGATATAGCCCACCCGGAACGCATTCGCGCAGCCGGTCAGGAACTTCATGTACCGCTCGTACATCTCTTCGGACTGCATCTCGACGGCCTGGTCTTTGTGCGCCTCTAGCGCCGCGGCCCACAGGTCGAGGGTGTGGGCGAAGTCCAACTGCATCGACTGGCGGCGGGTGACGTCGAAACCCGCCTTTGCGCAGTGCTCCTCCACCTTCTCGATGGACGGCAGCCGACCCCCCGGGAAGATGTCGGTCAGGATGAACCGGATGAACTTCGCCATCTCGATGGTCACCGGGATGCCGCGCTCCATCATCTGCGTTGGATGCAACGCGGTGATCGAGTGCAGCAGCATCACACCGTCTGCGGGCATGGTGTTGTAGGCGAATTTGAAGAAGTCGTTGTAGCGTTCGAAGCCGAAGTGCTCGAGCGCTTCGATGATGACGATGCGGTCCACCGGCTCGGTGAAATCCGCCCAGTCGCTCAGCAGCACCTGTCGCGAACGGCTCGAGTCGACCGTTTCGAGCACCTGCTGGCAGTAGGCGTACTGGTTCCTGGACAGGGTCAAGCCGACGACGTTGACGTCGTATTTCTCGACGGCGCGCTTCATCACCGAACCCCAGCCACAACCGATGTCGAGCAGGGTCATCCCCGGCTCCAACCCCAGCTTGTCCAGCGTCATGTCGACCTTGGCGATCTGCGCTTCGTGCAGCGTCATGTCTTTGTGCGGAAAGTACGCGCAGCTGTAGGTGCGGGTCGGGTCGACGAACAGTGCGAAGAACTCGTTGGAAAGGTCGTAGTGCGCTCGGACGTCGGCCGCGTTGGACTGCGTCCGACTGGCGCTCGCTGAACTATTAGTCATATGTCCCCCCCGATGGACAGGCACCTCGGCGTGGAGGCCATTCCCGGGGACCATACACCGGGCCGGGCGCATCTCTGGCATTTGAGGTGTCGTGCCACTGGGTTTCTCGATGGCAGATCCGCCACCCTTCAGTGTGACGACCCGATCGCTACTTCTCCAGCGTGAATTGGTTGACGTCGATGTAGCCGACCCGGAACGCGTTGGCGCAGCCGGTCAGGTACTTGATGTAGCGCTCGTAGACCTCTTCGGACTGGATCTCGATGGCCTCATCTTCATGGGCTTCCAGCGCGGCGGCCCACAGATCGAGGGTCCTGGCGTAGTGCAGCTGCAGCGACTGGCGGCGGGTCAACCGGAAACCGTGCTTCGACGAGTGCTCCTCCACCTTCTCGATGGACGGCAGCCGGCCACCCGGGAAGATCTCGGTGACGATGAACTTGATGAAGCGGGCCATTTCGAACGTCAGCGGTATGCCACGTTCGATGCACTGCGGGCCCGTCAACCCGGTGATCGTGTGCAGCAGCATCACGCCGTCATCCGGCAGCACACCGTGGGCCATCGTGAAGAAGTCGTCGTAGCGGTCGTGGCCGAAATGCTCGAACGCACCGATTGACACGATGCGGTCGACGGGCTCGTCGAACTGCTCCCAGCCGGCCAGCAACACTTGCTTACTGCGGGGGTTGTCCATTTCGTCGAACGATCTCTGCACGTGGGCGGCCTGGTTCTTGGACAGCGTCAGGCCGACGACGTTCACGTCGTACTTTTCGACCGCGCGGCGCATGGTGGCGCCCCAGCCGCAGCCGACGTCGAGCAGCGTCATGCCGGGCCGTAGTCCGAGCTTGCCGAGCGCCAAATCGATCTTGGCGAGCTGCGCCTCTTCCAGCGTCATGTCGTCGCGCTCGAAGTACGCGCAGCTGTAGGTCTGGGTGGGATCCAGGAACAGGCGGAAGAAGTCATCCGACAAGTCGTAGTGAGCCTGCACATCGGCGAAGTGCGGTGTCAGCTTCCGAGCCATGACAGTGAGCCTTCCTGACGAAACGCACCTAACATACCCCGCCCACGCCCCAGGACCCGCTATTCGATGCCGCAGGTCAAGGCGGCCGGATTACTTCGCCAGGGTGAATTGGTTGACGTCGACGTAGCCGTCCCGGAATTTGTCGGCGCAGCCCGTCAGGTATTTCATGTAGCGCTCGTAGACTTCTTCGGACTGGACCTCGATGGCTTCGTCCCTGTGCGCCTGCAACGCTTCGGCCCACAGGTCGAGGGTTCTGGCGTAGTGCGGCTGCAGTGACTGGCGGCGAGTCAGTCGGAAATTCGCTTGGCTCGCATGTTCTTCCACCGTCTGGATTTTCGGCAACCGACCGCCCGGGAAGATCTCCCGCTGGATGAAGATGATGAAGCGGAGCAGGTCGATGGAGATGGGCAGACCCCGGTCGATGACTTCCTGTTTCGTCAAATCGGTGATCGTGTGCAGCAGCATCACGCCGTCACCGGGCAACGCGTGATAGGCCATTTTGAAGAAGTCGCCGTAGCGTTCGGGACCGAAGTGCTCGAACGCACCGATTGACACGATGCGGTCGACGGGCTCGTCGAACTCTTCCCAGCCGGCCAGTAGCACTCGCGTGCTGCGCGGGTTGTCCATCTCGTCGAACGACTTCTGCACGTGGGCGGCCTGGTTCTTGGACAGCGTCAGGCCGACGACGTTCACGTCGTACTTCTCGACGGCACGGCGCATGGTGGCGCCCCAGCCGCAGCCGACGTCGAGCAGCGTCATGCCGGGTCGCAACCCGAGCTTGCTGAGCGACAAATCGATCTTGGCGAGCTGCGCCTGTTCCAGCGTCATGTCGTCGCGCGCGAAGTAGGCGCAACTGTAGGTCTGGGTCGGATCCAGGAACAGGCGGTAGAAGTCATCGGACAGGTCGTAGTGCGCCTGCACGTCTTTGAAGTGTGGTTCCAGTTTTTGAGTCATCAGTGTTACGCCCTCCCCGCCATACGCACCGAACATCCCCCGAGCCCGAGTGGGGCAAATTTTATTACTCAGCATCTGCCCGGTTGGACGAATGGCGAAACCTCGCAGTTCAGCGCGACTGTCACCTCGGGCGTGTCGCGGGCAGCGGCGCCCTACTTGGTGAGGGTGAACTGGGCGACGTTCGAGATGCCTTTGCGGAAGAGGCCCGCGCAACCGGTGAGGTAGCGCATGAACCGGTCGTAGACTTCTTCGGACTGGATGGCGATGGCGCGTTCGCGATTGGCCTCCAGATTGGCCGCCCACGTGTCCAGAGTCCGCGCGTAATGCGCCTGCAGATATTGGGTCTGCTCTAGCGAGAAACCGCTGGCCTGCGCATAGTCGACGATATCGGGTTCGCCGCACATCTGCCCGCCGGGGAAGATTTCCTTACCGAGGAAGTGGAAGAAACGCAGATCTGTCATGGTGATCGGGATGCCGCGCTCTTTCCATTGCGACTGCGGATAGGTGAAGATGCTGTGCATCAGCATCCGGCTGTCGTCGGGGAGGGTCTTGTAGGCCCAGTCCCAGAACGCGGGCCAACGTTCCTTCTTGAACGCGTCGAAGGCTTCGAAGCTGATGATCCGATCGACGTGGTCGTCGAACTCTTCCCAGCCCTGCAGACGAGCCTCGGCCCGCCGCGTAGTCGGGATCGCGGCGAGCCTTTCTTTGGTGCGCGCGTAGTGATTTCGGCTGAGCGTGATACCGATGACGTTCACGTCGTATTTCTCAACCGCTCGGACCACTGCTCCGCCCCAGCCGCATCCGACGTCGAGCAGCGTCATTCCCGGCTCGAGGTTCAGCTTGTCCAGCCCGAGATCCAGCTTGGCAAGCTGTGCCTCTGCCAGCGTCATGTCGTCGTTCTTGAAGTAGGCGCAGGTGTACACCATGTTGGGGTCTAAGAACAGCGCGAAGAAGTCGTCCGAAATGTCGTAAGTAGCCTGCGACTCTTCGTAATACGGCTTCAGGTTCGCCACCATCAAGTCCTTCCAGTGTGTTAACGCTACAACGCAATGAGATCCGCGCGAAACTCGCGATGAACTGAAAACGCCGGAGCCGCCTGCTCGACTCTGACTTCAGCTGGCCTCGACGAAATTGCCCGTCAAAACACCGATCACCGGATCCCACAGCTGCTGTGGCAGATCATGACCCATTCCCTCGAATAACACCAATCGGGCACCACTTATTGCGCGCGCGATCGCACGTCCGCCGAAAGGCCGCATGAGTTTGTCGGCCCGGCCGTGGATGACAACCGTTGGTGCCACGATGCGCCGGTTGTGGTGCACCAGGCTTCCGCTTCCCAGGATTGCGCTGAATTGTCCGGCGATGCCTTGCGGATAGTAGTCGCGGTCGTATCCCTCGGCGGCTTCGGCGCGAACCTGCTCGTCGGGTATGCGGTAGCGCGGGCTGCCGATGATCCTGCTCACCCGGACCGCGTTGTCCAGGATGACGTCGCGGGGCGAGCTCGGTGGCGGGCCCTTGATCAGCGCCAGCAGTGCGCGTGGCGCCGGTGGTGGCAGGAACGCCGAGTTGTTGCTGGAAAAGATGATCCCGAGAGTTCTGGTGCGCTCGGCGAATTGCGCGGCGAAGACCTGGGCGATCATCCCGCCCATCGATGCCCCGACGACGTGAGCCGCCTCGATGCCCAGATGGTCCAGCACGGCCGCGGCGTCGTCGGCCATATCCTCGAGCGTGTACGTCGCCTTGCTGCGCAGACCCACCCAGGAGCGGGCCAACCGGGTGACAAATGGCTGGCCGACGCTGCGCCGCTCGGTCTTGCCAGATAGGCCGACATCGCGGTTGTCATAACGGATTACGCGCAGTCCGTGGCCGACCAGCCTCTCGCAGAACTCGGTTCGCCACAGCAGCAGCTGCGCGCCGAGTCCCATGATCAGCAGCACGGGCGGGTCGTCGATATCGCCCATGTCCTCGTAATAGATCTTCAGGTCGCCTTCGGGTTCGCGCGCGTCGGCCCCGGAACTGGCTCCTGATACTGCAAAACCGGTGCGGACCTGCACTAGACCTCCACGTCGGACTGGTGCTCGCGGCTGACCTCGACCATGAAGTTGGCGAAGTATCCCGTCAGCTGAGGGTCGGACATCATCTGCCATTTCGGCGCCAGCAGCTTCATATACCGCTCGACGTAGAGGAACTGCTTGCCGATCAACACCAACTCGCGCGGCAGCTTGACGTCGTAGGCGTCGGCCAGCGTCGACAGCTGACGCCCGATGTCGGCATACGACATGTCGCCCAGGGTCTGCATGGTCAGCGGGGCGGCGAAACGCTCCAGGTCCTTGGCGGCCTCAGCCTCGGGCTTCATGGTTCCGACGGCGCCCATCAGCACGACGATCTTGCCCGCCGCGGCGTGGTCCTTCGTGACCAGCAGGGCGTACACCAATTCGCGCAGCAGCCAACGGGTGCGCGGGTCGATGCGGCCCATGATCCCGAAATCGAAGAAGACGATGCGGCCCTGGTCGTCGACGTACAGGTTGCCCGCGTGCAGGTCGCCGTGGAACAGCCCGTGCCGCAGCCCGCCTTCGAAAAGCGAGAACAGCAGCGCCTTCACCAGCTCGGTGCCGTCGAACCCGGCCTTGCGAATGGCGGCGACGTCATCGATGCGGATGCCCTGCACCCGCTCCATCGTCAGCACCCGGTCGCTGGTGAAGTCCCAATACACATCCGGCACCCGGATGTTCTTGCCCAGCGGCGATACGTGCAGGTGCGAGACCCACGCCTCCATCGACTGCGCCTCGAGGCGGAAATTGAGCTCCTCGGCCAGGTTGGCGGAGAAGTCGGCGACGACGTCTTGTGCCGAAAGCCGGCGGCCCAACTTGGCCAGTTCGACGGCCTGGGCGAATCGCTTCAGGATCTGCAGGTCGGCGGCGACCCGGCGGCGGATGCCCGGACGCTGGATCTTGACGACGACCTCCTCGCCGCTGTGCAGGGTGGCGTAGTGCACCTGGGCGATGGAGGCCGACGCGAATGGAGTCTCGTCCCACTCGGCGAACAGGTCTGCCGGGTCGGCGCCGAGCTCGTCGACGAACAGCTTGTGCACCTCGTCGGGGTCGGCCGGTGGCACCCGGTCGAGTAGGCCACGGAATTCGCGGGACAGCGATTCGCCGAACGCGCCGGGGCTGGACGCGATGATCTGCCCGAACTTCACATACGTCGGACCCAGGTCGGCAAAGGTCTGCGGGAGCTGCCTGATCACCTTCTGCTGCCACGGCCCCTTCGCTGACAGCTTGGTGACGACGCGGGTGGCGGAGCGGGTGAGCTGCCAACCAGTGACGGCGACCCGGGCCGCTTCGACCGGCAGCGGCACCCGGTCAAGCTTGGCCAAGTCTCGGTGTTTGGTAGAACTCATCCCAGCAGTCTGCCAAACCTGGGCTGTCTAGTCCCAATTCACTCCGCGGTGAGCAGGCTTTTTACCCGCTCGCCCCGGGCTTCACGGCTTCTTCACGCCTTTTTCCAGGGTGTCACCCAGCCATCGATTTTCCAGCCTTCCAGCGCGGCGATCAGGTCGTACATCGTGGCTCCGTCGATGGTTTCCCGGACGATGTCGGCGTGCCCGGCGTGGCGTGCCAGCTCGTTGATGACGTGCAGGATCACCCAGCGCACCGACCAGGCCTGCACGTCTTTGGGAAACCACGGAACGTCCCGCGGAACGGGCACCGTCGCGTCGAGGTCCGCGGTCGCCACCAGCCGCAGCGATGTCGCGTTCTGTTCCCCGAATGCCCGCAGCAGCCCGTCCAGCGTCTCGTCGGACCGCATCACGTGCTGGTCGGAGAACGCCTTGGCGATCTCGTCGGGCGGCCGGGGATCCTTCGGCGGTGCGTCCGGTGCGGCCGCGACACGCGTCATCCAGCTGCCTTGCATGCGTGTCACGTGTTTGACCAGTCCGCCGATGGATAGCGCACTCGCCGACGGCGCCGACCGGGCCTGTTCGTCGGTGAGGCCGTACGCCACGGCGAAGTAGGCGCTCTGGTGAAACGCCATGAACTCACGCAGCGCGCTGCGCTCGTCGGCGACGGGTGGGGCAAGGGCGGGCATACTCAGACCTCCTGGTTGACGGGTTGGTCATGGAACTCACGATGCAGGTAAAGGTCGCGGAGGCAAGCGATTTCGGCGCCATGGTGGATCGCTTCTCGATTGATGTGCAACACCAACTCGGTGAGCGGGTGGTCGGCGTAGGGACCCTCGGCGGGGTCGCAACGGCGGGTCAGGTCGGCCGCGGACAACGAGCGCACGCCGGTGATCCACGCGGCGTACGCCTGGTCGAGTTGTCGCAGGGCGGTGACAGCGTCAGCCGCGTAGTCCCAACTCTGGTAGCCGGCGGGCGGCCCGCCGAAATGGTGGTGGTTGCGCATGGCGAACACGCCGACGATGACGTGGGCCATG
This sequence comes from Mycobacterium sp. IDUB_19, assembly GCF_055419445.1. NCBI lineage: Bacteria > Bacillati > Actinomycetota > Actinomycetes > Mycobacteriales > Mycobacteriaceae > Mycobacterium > Mycobacterium sp. IDUB_19. The sequence continues at coordinate 38,229 of NZ_JBVAXR010000015.1, forward strand.
CGCCAGGCGATCGTGGTGAAGGGGGCCGGGCTGGGCGCCGGGAACGCGAAGTCCACCGACCCGCCGGGATGCACTGTCCAGCAGTTGGGCACCGGCTGCCAGAAGTACTCGTCGTCGGTGAGGCCGTCCAGACGGGGGCGCAGATATCCGCGCCAGTGCCAGTCGAGCTGGTCTGCCAGTTGCGTGGTCAGGTTCGACATGTCATCGAGCTTTCCAGCAACCGGTGACAAGCGTGCTTTATCGCAACGCCTTTGTCGCGGCGTTGGCCCGCCGTAAGGTGCGGGCATGCAGCTGATTTCGGCGCAGTCGACCGAACTGTTCGTTGGGCCGCCGGAAGCGCCATTACAGCTGGTCCGGGTCGCTTTCAGCGATGTAGGCAAGGCCACGTCGATACGTATCGACGGCGACGGTCTGAGCGGCGAAGCGCTCGCCGACGTCGGCCACGAGGTGCTCGAGATTCCGGTGACGGTGCGCACCCCGGTCGTCGGTCAGCGGCGGGCCGCTCGAGTGCACGCCGGCGCCGCCGGTCTGCAGTTCGAGTTCACCGTGGCCGAGCCCGGCTGGACGATGTTCATGGTCAGCCATTTCCACTACGACCCGGTCTGGTGGAACACGCAGGGCGCGTATACCAGCGAGTGGCGCGAAGACCCGCCGGGCCGACAAGCCAACGCTTTCGAATTGGTGCACGCGCACTTGGAAATGGCCCGCCGCGAGCCCGAGTACAAATTCGTGCTGGCCGAGGTGGATTACCTCAAACCATATTGGGACACCCGCCCCGAGGACCGCGCCGATCTTCGTCGCTTCATCGCCGAGGGCCGTGTCGAAATCATGGGCGGCACCTACAACGAACCCAACACCAACCTCACCAGCCCGGAGACGACAATCCGAAACCTGGTGCACGGCACAGGGTTTCAGCGCTATGTCCTGGGCGCTGATCCGGCGACCGCATGGCAGCTCGACGTGTTCGGCCACGACCCGCAGTTTCCCGGAATTGCCGCCGACGCGGGGCTGACGTCGAGTTCGTGGGCCCGCGGACCGCACCACCAATGGGGCCCGACCCACTCCGGCGGCGTCGACGGCATGCAGTTCTGCAGCGAGTTCGAATGGATCTCGCCATCCGGCCGCGGCCTGCTCACCCACTACATGCCGGCGCACTATGGGGCGGGCTGGGGGATGGACTCGTCGGCCTCGCTCCAAGAGGCCGAGCAGTACACCTACGCGCTGTTCGACGAGCTCAAGAGGGTCGCGCTGACGCGCAACGTGCTGCTGCCGGTCGGCACCGACTACACCCCGCCGAACAAGTGGGTCACCGAAATCCACCGCGACTGGTCCGCGCGCTACACCTGGCCGCGATTCGTGTGCGCGACACCGCGCGAGTTCTTCGCGGCGGTGCGCGCCGAGCTCGACGAGCGGGGGTCGGTGCCGTCGCCGCAAACCCGCGATATGAACCCGATCTACACCGGCAAGGATGTCTCCTACATCGACACCAAGCAGGCCAACCGTGCTGCCGAGATGGCGGTGCTGGACGCCGAGCGCTACGCGGTGTTCGCCGCGCTGACGACCGGCGCCGCCTACCCGCATGCGGCCTTGGCCAAGGCGTGGGTGCAGCTGGCCTACGGCGCGCACCACGACGCGATCACCGGCTCCGAATCCGACCAGGTCTACCTCGATCTGCTGACCGGCTGGCGCGACGCGTGGGAGCTCGGTCGCGCGGTCCGCGACAACTCCTTGGCGGTGTTATCGCGGGCCGTAAACGTTCCGGCCGGCCCCCGCGGCGTCGTGGTGTGGAACGCGTTGACACACCAGCGCACCGACATCGTCACCGCCCGGGTTGACCCGCCGCTGGCCGCGGGGGTGCGGGTGCTCGACGCCGACGGTGTCGAGCTGCCAGCGCTGGTCGAGCACGACGGGCGGTCGGTCAGCTGGCTGGCCCGCGACGTCGGATCGCTGGGCTGGCGGGCCTATCGGCTGGTTCCCGCGGACCAGGGCACCGGCTGGGAACCGGTGTCCGGACGCGAGATCGAAAATGAGTACTACCGGTTGGCCGCTGACCCGGCCCGGGGTGGGGCGGTGGTGTCGCTCATTGCAGACGGCCGTCAGTTGATCGCGGACGGACGAGTGGGTAACGAGCTGGCCGTCTACGACGAGTACCCGGCACACCCGAAGCAGGGTGAGGGCCCTTGGCATCTGCTGCCCAAGGGGCCGGTGGTGTGCTCGTCGGAATCGCCGGCGCGGGTGCGGGCGTATGCCGGACCACTCGGACAGCGGCTGGTCGTGCACGGCCGGATCGGCGAAATGCTGCGCTACACCCAGACCTTGACGCTGTTCAACGGCGTGGCCCGGGTGGAGTGCCGCACCACCATCGACGAGTTCACCGGCGAGGACCGCCTGCTGCGGCTGCGCTGGCCGTGCCCGGTGCCCGGTGCCATGCCGGTCAGCGAGGTGGGCGACGCCGTCGTCGGCCGAGGGTTCGCGTTGCTGCACGAAGGATCTCGCTCCGTCGACACCAAGCGTCTGCCGTGGACGCTGGACAACCCGGCCTACAGCTGGTTCGGTCTCTCGTCGACTGCCAGGATTCGATTGGGAGACAACGATATTCGCGCAGTCTCCGTGGCCGAAGTGGTGTCGCCGTCGGAAACGTCGTCCGGCCCGCTGGCGCGCGAGCTGATGGTGGCGCTGGTTCGCGCCGGTGTCACGGCCACCTGCAGCGGTGCCGACAAACCCCGCTACGGCAATCTCAATGTCGACTCCAACCTGCCCGATGTCCGCATCGCACTCGGCGGCCCCGATCGCAACGCCTTCACCAAAGCGGTGCTGGCCGAGGCCGATCCGGCGTACGCGAAAGAGCTCGGCCGCCAGCTGGCGGAGACGGGCCGGGCCCGGGTGTGGGTGCCCGCGGTGACGCCGTTGGCGGCGGCCTGGGTGCCCGGCGCGGACCTGCGTGCGACGCGCGCGCTGCCGGTGCTGGTGATCGCCGGCGCCGACGAGACGAGCCTCGACACTGAGATCGCTTCGGTGGCAGACGATCTCGACGACGCCGAGATCGTCGTCGCCCAGCAGGCCGCGTCGGGTACCCAACATTTCGAATCCCGCACCGTCGCATTGCTCAACCGCGGCGTGCCGAGCTTCGCCGTCGACACCGAAGGCACGCTGCACACGGCGCTGTTGCGGTCCTGCACCGGCTGGCCGTCGGGCACCTGGATCGACGAGCCACGCCGCACCGCGCCAGACGGCTCGAACTTCCAACTCCAGCACTGGACACACCATTTCGACTACGCACTGGCCTGCGGCGACGGCGACTGGCGGCATGCCGAGATCCCGATGCGCAGCGCGCAGTTCTCCCACCCACTGCGCGCGGTCTTCGCAGACCAGCAACGCGGCAACCTGGCGCCCGCCGGATCGCTACTGCACGTCGAGCCCGCCGACACGGTGCACCTCGGGGCGTTCAAGGCGGCCGGCAACCCGCTGACTGCCGGTCGCGCCGAGCCCGTCGACCCCGGCGCGGTGGCGCTGCGGCTGGTCGAAACGAAGGGTTCGCGCGCCCGCGTCTCGATCGGTTCCACGCTCGGCAAGCTGGACGAGATGCAGCTCGCCGATCTGCTGGAGACGCCGCAGCTGCGCAAGCGAGCTGTCGAGCTGCACGGGTATCAGATCGCCACCGTGCTGGCCCGGCTCCAGATCCCCAAGGCGTTCGACGATGCCACCGCGCTGGGCCCCGACGCCGAGATCGCTCAGCCGCTGTACGCGCGCTACTGGCTGCACAATCGCGGGCCCGCGCCCCTAGGTGGCCTGCCGGTCGTCGCACACCTGCACCCGCAGCGGCTCACCGCCGAGCCGGGCAGTGCGGTGGGGCTGCGGCTCACCGCGGCCAGCGACTGCACCGATGCGGAGCTACCCGGCGCTGTCGTGCTGGCGTGTCCGGAAGGCTGGACGGCCGCCCCCGCCGAGTTACCCTTCACGCTGGGCAGTGGCGAGCACCGGGAGGCCGACGTGCAGGTGGCGATTCCGGTCGATGCCGACCCCGGTCTATATCCGATTCGGGCGCAGCTGCGCGTCACCGGGGATAAAGTCCCGGCGGCCTGGCGTCAGACGGTCGAGGACGTGTGCGTCGTGGAAGTCGGTGCCGTCCGGGACACCGAGCTGGTCTACCTCGCCGACGGGCCCCGCGAGATCGCGATACGTGCGGGTGAGACGGCGCGGCTTTCCGTGACGATGGGCAGCCACGCCGGGGCCGACTTGTCGGCCGAGGCGCATCTGATCAGTCCCTGGGGCACCTGGGAGTGGATCGGCCCGGCCTCGCTCGGCGCGGTCCTGACCGCCCGCGGCACCGTCGAACTCGGCTTCGGCGTCAGCCCACCGGCGTGGCTGGAGCCCGGCGAGTGGTGGGCCCTGATCCGGGTCGGCTGCGCCGGCCGGCTGATCTATTCGCCCGCGGTCAAGGTGGCCGTGACATGAGCGTGTACCCGGTTGCCACCGTCGCGGGCACGCCCGTCGGGGTCGAGGAGGTCGATGCCGCCGAGGCGCGATTGCGCAACGGGCCTCGCTCGGCCGCGCTGCCGGCCCGCGGCACCAGCGAGGGCCGCCAATTGCGGCGCTGGCTCACGCAACTTCTGGTGACCGAACGAGTGGTCGCCGCCGAGGTCGTCGCACGCGGATTGACCGCGTCGGACGCGCCGACCGAGGCCGAGCTACTGCCCGACGTGACGGCCCGGCTGGAGATCGGCAGCGTGGCGGCGGCGGCGCTGGCGGGCCCGCGGGCCCGGGCGCTGTTCGTCGACGTGACCGCCGCGGTCCGGGTCAGCGACCGCGAAGTGGCCGACTACCACGCCCGCAATCCGCTGCGATTCGCCGCGGCGCGCCCCGACCATCACGGCTGGCGCGCGCCGTCGTGCGTCGGGCCGCCGCTGGTCCAGGTGCGCTCGGCGATCAACGAGCACCTGTGCGGCGCCGCGCGCCGTCGTGCCTTCCGGGTGTGGCTGGATGCCCGACGCGCCGCGCTGGTCGAGCTCGCTCCCGGCTACGAGCACCCCGGCGACCCGCGCCAACCCGACAACACTCATCGGCACTGATCGGCCATGCTCACTTTATGTTTGGACATCGGCGGCACGAAAATCGCTGTGGGCCTTGCCGATTCCGGCGGAGCGCTCGTCCACAACGCCGTCCGGCCCACCCCGGCGGGCGCGTCGGCCGAACAGGTGTGGGACGTGATCGCCGCGATGATCGTCGAGGCGTTGGCCGCGGCCGGCGGTGCCGTCCGCGCGGTGGGCATCGCTTCGGCCGGGCCCATCGACCTGCCCAGCGGAACCGTCAGCCCGATCAACATCAAAGGCTGGCAACGCTTTCCGTTGCGGGACCGGGTCGTGGCCGCCGTGCCGGGTGTGCCGGTGCGGCTGGGCGGCGACGGCGTATGCATGGCGTTGGGGGAGCATTGGCAAGGCGCGGGACGCGGTGCGGGCTTTCTGCTGGCCATGGTGGTGTCCACCGGCGTGGGCGGCGGATTGGTGCTCAATGGCGCGCCCTACACCGGGCGCAGCGGCAATGCCGGACATGTTGGTCATGTGGTGGTCGAAGAGGGCGGCGAGCGGTGTGCGTGCGGGGGCCGCGGCTGCGTCGAGACGGTTGCGGCCGGGCCGTGGCTGGTGCACTGGGCGCGGGCCAACGGCTGGTCCGCACCGCCCGGCGCCGGCGCGCGGGAGCTGGCCGCGGCCGCGGCGGCCGGGGATGCGATCGCGCTGCGCGCATTCCGCCGGGGCGCCACCGGGCTCGCGGCCATGATCGCCTCGGTGGCCGCGGTGTGCGATCTGGACCTGGTGATCATCGGGGGAGGAGTCGCCAAATCCGGTCGCCTGCTCTTCGACCCGCTGCACGCGGTGCTGGCCGACTACGCCGGGCTGGATTTTCTGTCTGGCCTGCGTGTGGTGCCGGCCGAGCTAGGCGGCGAGGCCGGCCTGGTCGGCGCGGCCCGACTCGCGGGACTCTAGCCAACCGCGCTGCGCTGCATGTGTTTTCGTCCCCAGTCGCACAAACTCGCCAGCACCGGCGCTAGCGTCGTGCCGTACTCGGAAATCGAGTAGTGCACACAGGGCGGAACGGTGCGGGCGTCGTGGCGTTCGATGATCCCGGAGTCAACCAGCTCGTGCAGGTGGCGGATCAGCATCCGCTCGGTGATGCCCGCTGTTCGCTCTGCTGAGCGTCGCGGTCACCTGAGATCCGCCGTTGTGGTTGACCTTTTTGCTGACCAGGGCTTGTCACGCTATTCTTGGTCCCGATCCACCGAAGACCGTCGGTTACCGAGTAATCGGTCGAAGGTCCGGGAACATCCCGGCGGCCCACGCAGGAGGACGAGGCATTACCGCCGGCGCCCGCGCCGGTAGATCTCAACGCCCCGTGCCGCTTCCTGCGCCGGGGCGTTCGTCGTTCCTCGGGTGATCACAGACGACACGTCTAAGCGTGACTTTTAACGAGGAGGTATGCATGGCCAGAGCCGACAAGGCCACCGCCGTTGCGGACATTGTCGAGCAGTTCAGCGCCTCGACCGCGACCGTGATCACTGAATACCGCGGCCTGACCGTCGCCAACCTGGCTGAGCTGCGCCGCTCGTTGGCGGGTTCGGCCACCTACACCGTGGCCAAGAACACGCTGATCAAGCGGGCGGCTTCGGAGGCGGGGATCGAGGGCCTCGACGAACTGTTCGCGGGCCCGACGGCCATCGCGTTCGTCAGCGGCGAGGCCGTCGACGCCGCCAAGGCCATCAAGACCTTCGCCAAGGACAACAAGGCGCTGGTCATCAAGGGTGGCTACATGGACGGCCGCGCGCTTTCGGTCGCCGAGGTCGAACGCATCGCGGACCTGGAATCCCGCGAGGTCCTGTTGGCCAAGCTGGCCGGTGCCATGAAGGGCAACCTCGCCAAGGCCGCCGGCCTGTTCAACGCGCCGGCCTCGCAGGTGGCCAGGCTCGTGGCTGCGCTGCAGGAGAAGAGGGCCGCCGAAGAGCCCGCACCCGCTGCGGAAGCAGCCCCGGAGGCGGCACCCGCCACAGAAGCTGCCCCGGAGGCAGCCGCAGAACCAGCTTCGGAAACACCCGCCGAAACCACGGCCGAAGCCGAATAAAACCAACCCGCAAACCAGGGAAAACAAGGAAGGACCCACACCATGGCAAAGATTTCTACCGACGAGCTGCTAGACGCATTCAAGGAGCTGACGCTGCTCGAGCTCTCCGACTTCGTGAAGAAGTTCGAGGAGACCTTCGAGGTCACCGCGGCCGCCCCGGTCGCTGTTGCTGCTGCCGGCCCCGCCGCCGGTGGTGCGCCCGCCGAGGCCGCCGAGGAGCAGTCGGAGTTCGACGTCATCCTCGAGGCCGCCGGCGACAAGAAGATCGGCGTCATCAAGGTCGTCCGCGAGATCGTCTCCGGCCTGGGCCTCAAAGAGGCCAAGGACCTGGTCGACGGCGCACCCAAGCCGCTGCTGGAGAAGGTCGCCAAGGAAGCTGCCGAGGAGGCCAAGACCAAGCTCGAGGCCGCCGGCGCGACCGTCACCGTCAAGTAGTTCAACTCGCGCGAGAAGCCCCCGGGAGCCTAGTGACTCTAGTCCCGGGGGTTTCGTGTGTTCAGCCGGAAAACGCCGACCGCAGTGACTGTGCCACCCGCTCTGCTGAATCACCCAGGGCCACAAGCAGATTCGAGGTCATCGCGTTGAGCACCGGCGCGATCGCCGATCCGTCGTCGCCGTAATACCCGGCCAGCTCGAGCATGACGAAACCGTGTATCGACGCCCAGAACTGGGCGGCGGTGGCCACCACGGACGCGTCGTCGTCTGCACCACCCACGGTGATCCGGCCGGCCAGCATGCACCGGCGCACGACGCGCACCACATGCGCGAAGCTGGGGTGGTGCTGCTCGATCTCGGCGACCGTGAGCGTCAGGACGTTGCCGGCAGGCGCGTTGATGCCGTGCGCGCTGGTGCTACCGAACATCAGGCGATACATGTGTGGCCGCTCAATGGCGTAGTGGCGGTAGGCGGCGCCGACAACGAACAGATCGGCGACCGGGTCGGCGGTCTGCGGCACCGTCTGGGCGGCGTCGAACTGCCGTAGCCCCTCCTCGGCGACCGCGGCGATCAGTGCTTGCATCCCGCCGAAGTGGGTGTACACCGACATCGTCGACGTGCCCGCGGCGCCGGCCACCTTGCGGGTCTGCAGGGCGTCCGGCCCGTGCTCGTCGAGCAGGCCGACCGCGGCGTGCAGCATCTCGTCGCGCACACTGCGCTGAACTTCCGAAGTCATCTCTCCAACCATCTCTGCTGAGGCCTTGCCATCTTCTCATCACCGGCGTACGGTCTCAATAACGCTGCAATAACAATGTTATAGGAGCTCAGCCCATGACTTCCACACAAGCCGTCAAATCCGAGAACCCGTATCTCGAAGGCTTCCTGGCGCCGGTGGGCGCCGAAATGACCGCGACCGATCTCCACGTCACCGGGCAGATCCCGGAGCACCTGGACGGGCGCTACCTGCGCAATGGGCCCAACCCGGCCGCCGATGTCGACCCGGCCACCTATCACTGGTTCACCGGTGACGCGATGGTGCACGGAGTAGCCCTGCGCGACGGCAAGGCCTGCTGGTACCGCAACCGCTGGGTCCGCACCCCACCCACCAGCGCCGCGCTGGGCGAGCCCGAGCCCCAGGGGCTGAACCCGCGCGCCGGGATGCTGTCGGTCGGCCCCAACACCAATGTGCTGACCCACGCCGGGCGGACGCTGGCGCTCGTCGAGGGCGGCGGCGCGAACTACCAACTCACCGACGAGCTGGACACCGTCGGCACTTGCGACTTCGACGGCACCCTGTTCGGTGGCTACACCGCCCACCCGCACCGGGATCCGCACACCGGCGAATTGCACGCGGTGTCCTACAGCTTCGGGCGCGGGCGCACGGTGCAGTACTCGGTGATCGACGTCGCCGGGCACGCGCGGCGCACCGTCGACATCGAAGTCAGCGGCTCGCCGATGATGCACGACTTCTCCCTGACGGAAAAGTATGTGGTGATCTACGACCTGCCGGTGACGTTCGACCCGGCGCAGGTCGTGCCGGCCAATGTGCCGCGCTGGCTGAGTTTGCCGGCCCGCCTGGTCGTCCAGTCGGTGCTCGGCCGGGTCCGGATTCCCGGTCCGATGGTGACGGCGATCAATAGCAATCGGCAGCCCATGCATCAGATGCCTTACAGCTGGAAGGACAGCTACCCGGCGCGTATCGGGGTCATGCCCCGCGAAGGGGGCAACGACGACGTGCGCTGGTTCGATATCGAGCCCTGCTACGTCTACCACCCGCTCAACGCCTACTCGGAGATGCGCGACGGTGCCGAGGTCCTGGTGCTCGATGTCATCCGCTACGCGCGGATGTTCGACCGCGACCTTCGGGGTCCCGGCGACAGCCGACCCGTGCTGGATCGCTGGACCATCAACCTGACGACCGGCGCGGTCACCACTGAATGCCGCGACGATCGCCCGCAGGAGTTCCCGCGGATCGACGAAACCCTGTTGGGCGGTCGGCACCGGTTCGGCTATGCCGTCGGCATCGAAGGCGGCTTCCTGTCGGGCGGCGCAACCGAGATGACCAGCGCGCTCTACAAGCACGACTATGCGACGGGCTCCAGCGAGGTCGCATCCCTCGACGCAGACCTTTTGCTCGGCGAGATGTCCTTTGTGCCGAATCCCGCGCACGGTTCACAGCAGCGTGCCGAGGACGATGGCGTCCTGATGGGCTACGGCTATCACCGGGGCCGTGACGAAGGGCAATTGCTGTTGCTGGACGCCAAGACGCTCGAGTCGATTGCCACGGTCCACTTGCCGCAGCGCGTACCGATGGGCTTCCACGGCAACTGGGCTCCCACCATCTGACCCCTTTACCGCCGATGTCTTGACCGTTAGCCTGCGTGCAAGGGTGGGGTCTCGAGTCTGCTAATTTTTCGCTCCGGTGCTGCGCAACCACTGCTGCGCGGTCCCAGGCGTGCGCTACAGTGACTCAAGCCACACAAAGGGGCAGGTGGCAGCAGGTGTCGACGGAAGGATTCCAATGGGCGTCGCTATCGAGGTCAGTGGTCTGACCAAGTCCTTCGGATCCTCGAGGATTTGGGAAGACGTGACCCTGGATATCCCCGCCGGGGAGGTCAGCGTTTTGCTGGGCCCGTCGGGTACCGGCAAGTCCGTGTTCTTGAAGTCCCTGATCGGCCTCCTTCGTCCGGAACGTGGCTCGATCATCATCGATGGCACCGACATCATCGAGTGCTCGGCCAAGGAGCTCTACGAGATCCGCACCCTGTTCGGGGTGCTGTTCCAGGACGGCGCGCTGTTCGGCTCGATGAACCTCTACGACAACACCGCCTTCCCGCTGCGTGAGCACACCAAGAAGAAGGAAGGCGAGATCCGTGACATCGTCATGGAGAAGCTCGAGATGGTCGGCCTTGGCGGGGACGAGAAGAAGTTCCCCGGCGAGATCTCAGGTGGTATGCGCAAGCGTGCCGGCCTGGCCCGCGCCCTGGTTCTGGACCCGCAGATCATTCTCTGCGACGAGCCCGACTCCGGCCTGGACCCTGTCCGTACCGCCTACCTGAGCCAGCTGATCCTCGACATCAACGCCCAGATCGACGCGACGATCCTGATCGTGACGCACAACATCAGCGTCGCCCGCACCGTGCCGGACAACATCGGCATGCTGTTCCGCAAGCATCTGGTGATGTTCGGCCCGCGCGAGGTGCTGCTGACCAGCGATGAGCCGGTGGTGCGACAGTTCCTCAACGGGCGCCGCATCGGGCCGATCGGCATGTCCGAGGAAAAGGACGAGGCGACAATGGCCGAAGAGCAAGCCATGGTCGACGCGGGTCACCACTCCGGCGGCACCGAGGAGATCGAGGGCGTGCCGCCCCAGATCCTCGCGACGCCGGGGATGCCGGAGCGCAAAGGGGTGGCACGCCGCCAGGCCCGGGTGCGCGAGATGCTGCACACCCTGCCGAAGAAGGCGCAGACGGCGATCCTCGACGACCTCGAGGGCACCCACAAGTACCAAGGCCACGAGTTCGGCGGCTAGCCGCACATCGTCTGATCTTCCTGCCCGTTCACCACGGCCTGCCGGGTCGGGTTCAGCCGTGCACGCGGGAAGCGACGGCCAGAGGATTTTCCTGACAACTTGCCGTGCCTTCCTCTTGACGAAAAGGCGCGCACAGGTCAATCTGTTGGGCAGAATGTACCCACGGGAAAGTCGAGATGCCAGCCAGCGCCGATCTCCCTTGGATGGGTAGTTGAGGAATGCGCGCGCCTGCGCTATTGTTGGACGTTGCGCTGGCTACTTCCTGCCCACCTCACACCCGCCACTTGACACTGTGGTCTTAGCCTGAGCCCCCTCTGCGGCTCAGCTATTTAGTTGCGCGCGTGAGTTCGGGTAGATCGTTCGCCGGCTTAACCGACACAATTCGCGGCGAACAGGTCCGGTGGCCCCGGTTTTCGTGAGTCGCACGAGGTGCTGGAAGGATGCATCTTGGCAGTTTCTCGCCAGAGCAAGACGGACTCCTCTAGTTCAAACAACTCCGTGCCCGGAGCACCTGACCGAGTTTCTTTCGCCAAGCTCCGCGAACCGCTCGAGGTTCCGGGGCTTCTCGACGTGCAGACCGACTCGTTTGAGTGGTTGATCGGCTCGCCGCGTTGGCGCGAGATCGCCGCCGGTCGCGGCGACGTCAACCCGGTTGGTGGTCTCGAAGAGGTGCTGTACGAGTTGTCGCCGATCGAGGACTTCTCGGGCTCAATGTCGCTGTCGTTCTCCGACCCGCGCTTCGACGAAGTCAAGGCGCCGGTGGACGAGTGCAAAGACAAGGACATGACGTACGCGGCCCCGTTGTTCGTGACGGCCGAGTTCATCAACAACAACACCGGTGAGATCAAGAGCCAGACGGTCTTCATGGGTGACTTCCCGATGATGACCGAAAAAGGCACGTTCATCATCAACGGGACCGAGCGCGTCGTGGTCAGCCAGCTGGTCCGGTCGCCCGGTGTGTACTTCGACGACTCGATCGACAAGTCGACCGAGAAGCTGCTGCACAGCGTCAAGGTGATTCCGAGCCGCGGTGCGTGGCTGGAGTTCGACGTCGACAAGCGCGACACCGTCGGTGTGCGCATCGATCGCAAGCGTCGTCAGCCGGTCACCGTGCTGCTCAAGGCGCTGGGCTGGACCAACGAGCAGATCCACGAGCGGTTCGGCTTCTCCGAGATCATGATGTCGACGCTGGAGAAGGACAACACCGCCGGCACCGACGAGGCGTTGCTGGACATCTACCGCAAGCTGCGTCCGGGCGAGCCGCCGACCAAGGAGTCCGCGCAGACCCTGCTGGAGAACCTGTTCTTCAAGGAGAAGCGCTACGACCTGGCCCGCGTCGGCCGCTACAAGGTCAACAAGAAGCTCGGGCTGAACGCCGGCAAGCCGATCACGTCGTCGACGCTGACCGAAGAAGACGTCGTCGCCACCATCGAGTACCTGGTGCGCCTGCACGAAGGCCAGGCGACCATGACGGTTCCCGGCGGCACCGAGGTTCCGGTGGAGACCGACGACATCGACCACTTCGGCAACCGCCGTCTGCGCACCGTCGGTGAGCTGATCCAGAACCAGATCCGGGTCGGCATGTCCCGGATGGAGCGCGTCGTACGCGAGCGGATGACCACGCAGGACGTCGAGGCCATCACGCCGCAGACCCTGATCAACATCCGGCCGGTCGTCGCCGCGATCAAGGAGTTCTTCGGCACCAGCCAGCTGTCCCAGTTCATGGACCAGAACAACCCGCTGTCGGGTCTGACCCACAAGCGCCGGTTGTCGGCCCTGGGCCCGGGTGGTCTGTCGCGTGAGCGCGCGGGCCTCGAGGTTCGTGACGTGCACCCGTCGCACTACGGCCGCATGTGCCCGATCGAGACCCCTGAGGGTCCGAACATCGGTCTGATCGGTTCGCTGTCGGTGTACGCGCGGGTCAACCCGTTCGGGTTCATCGAGACGCCGTACCGCAAGGTGGTCGACGGTGTGGTCACCGACGAGATCCAGTACCTGACCGCCGACGAGGAGGACCGCCACGTCGTGGCGCAGGCCAACTCGCCGATCGACGCGAACGGCCGGTTCGAAGAGTCGCGCGTTCTGGTTCGCCGGAAGGCGGGCGAGGTCGAGTACGTGCCGTCCTCCGAGGTCGACTACATGGACGTCTCACCGCGCCAGATGGTGTCGGTGGCCACGGCCATGATCCCGTTCCTCGAGCACGACGACGCCAACCGTGCCCTGATGGGTGCCAACATGCAGCGCCAGGCGGTTCCGCTGGTGCGCAGCGAGGCTCCGCTGGTCGGCACCGGGATGGAGCTGCGCGCCGCGATCGACGCCGGAGATGTCGTCGTCGCGGAGAAGTCGGGCGTCATCGAGGAGGTGTCCGCCGACTACATCACCGTGATGGCCGACGACGGCACCCGGCACACCTATCGGATGCGCAAGTTCGCCCGGTCCAACCACGGCACCTGCGCCAACCAGTCGCCGATCGTCGACGCGGGAGACCGGGTCGAGGCCGGACAGGTGATCGCCGACGGTCCTTGCACCGAAAACGGTGAGATGGCCCTCGGTAAGAACCTGCTCGTGGCGATCATGCCGTGGGAAGGCCACAACTACGAGGACGCGATCATCCTCTCCAACCGCCTGGTTGAAGAGGACGTGCTCACCTCGATCCACATCGAAGAACACGAGATCGATGCCCGCGACACCAAGCTGGGCGCCGAGGAGATCACCCGGGACATCCCGAACGTCTCCGACGAGGTGCTCGCCGACTTGGACGAGCGGGGCATCGTGCGCATCGGTGCCGAGGTTCGTGACGGCGACATCCTGGTCGGCAAGGTCACCCCGAAGGGTGAGACCGAGCTGACGCCGGAGGAGCGGCTGCTGCGGGCGATCTTCGGTGAGAAGGCCCGTGAGGTCCGCGACACCTCGCTGAAGGTGCCGCACGGCGAGTCCGGCAAGGTGATCGGCATTCGGGTGTTCTCCCGCGAGGACGACGACGAGTTGCCCGCCGGTGTCAACGAGCTGGTCCGCGTCTACGTGGCCCAGAAGCGCAAGATCTCCGACGGTGACAAGCTGGCCGGCCGACACGGCAACAAGGGCGTCATCGGCAAGATCCTGCCGGTCGAGGACATGCCGTTCATGCCGGACGGCACCCCGGTGGACATCATCCTGAACACCCACGGTGTGCCGCGACGGATGAACATCGGCCAGATCCTGGAGACTCACCTCGGTTGGGTCGCCAAGGCCGGCTGGAATATCGAGGGCGCCCCTGAGTGGGCGGCGAACCTGCCGGAGGACCTGCGGCAGGCGCAGCCGGACCGGATCGTGTCGACCCCGGTGTTCGACGGCGCCAAGGAGGAGGAGCTGCAGGGTCTGCTGTCCTGCACGCTGCCCAACCGGGACGGCGAAGTCATGGTGAACGCGGACGGCAAGTCCAGGCTGTTCGACGGCCGCAGTGGTGAGCCGTTCCCGTACCCGGTGACCGTTGGCTACATGTACATCATGAAGCTGCACCACCTGGTGGACGACAAGATCCACGCGCGGTCCACGGGTCCGTACTCGATGATCACCCAGCAGCCGTTGGGTGGTAAGGCGCAGTTCGGTGGACAGCGATTCGGTGAGATGGAGTGCTGGGCCATGCAGGCCTACGGCGCGGCGTACACGCTGCAGGAGCTCTTGACCATCAAGTCCGACGACACCGTCGGCCGGGTCAAGGTGTACGAGGCGATCGTCAAGGGCGAGAACATCCCGGAGCCGGGTATCCCCGAGTCGTTCAAGGTGTTGCTCAAGGAGCTGCAGTCGCTGTGCCTCAACGTGGAGGTGCTGTCCTCGGACGGCGCGGCGATCGAACTGCGCGAGGGCGAGGACGAAGACCTCGAACGCGCAGCGGCGAACCTGGGAATCAACCTGTCTCGCAACGAATCTGCGTCCGTTGAGGACTTGGCTTAATACCGAGATGAGCGCTTGCGCGAAGAACCAATTATTCAGTTAAACCCGCAAGGGGAAAGGGAGTTACGTGCTCGACGTCAACTTCTTCGATGAACTCCGTATCGGCCTGGCCACCGCGGAGGACATCAGGCAATGGTCTTACGGCGAGGTCAAGAAGCCGGAGACAATCAACTACCGCACGCTGAAGCCCGAGAAGGACGGCCTGTTCTGCGAGAAGATCTTCGGACCGACTCGCGACTGGGAGTGCTACTGCGGCAAGTACAAGCGCGTGCGCTTCAAGGGCATCATCTGTGAGCGCTGTGGCGTCGAGGTGACTCGCGCCAAGGTGCGTCGTGAGCGGATGGGGCACATCGAGCTGGCCGCGCCGGTCACGCACATCTGGTACTTCAAGGGTGTGCCTTCGCGCCTCGGGTACCTGCTGGACCTCGCGCCGAAGGATCTCGAGAAGATCATCTACTTCGCCGCCTACGTGATCACGGCAGTCGACGATGAGATGCGGCACAACGAGCTGTCCACGCTCGAGGCCGAAATGGTGGTGGAGCGCAAGGCTGTTGAGGACCAGCGCGACGCCGACCTGGAGGCCCGTGCGCAGAAGCTGGAGGCCGACCTTGCCGAGCTGGAGGCCGAGGGCGCAAAAGCCGATGCGCGGCGCAAGGTTCGGGACGGCGGCGAGCGTGAGATGCGCCAGCTCCGCGACCGCGCCCAGCGTGAGCTGGACCGGTTGGACGACATCTGGACGACCTTCACCAAGTTGGCTCCCAAGCAGCTGATCGTCGACGAGAACCTCTACCGCGAGCTCATCGACCGTTACGGCGAGTACTTCACCGGCGCCATGGGCGCGGAGTCGATCCAGAAGCTGATCGAGAACTTCGACATCGACGCCGAGGCCGACATCCTGCGCGATGTCATCCGAAACGGCAAGGGGCAGAAGAAGCTTCGTGCGCTGAAGCGCCTGAAGGTCGTCGCGGCCTTCCAGCAGTCGGGCAACTCGCCGATGGGCATGGTGCTCGACGCGGTTCCGGTCATCCCGCCGGAGCTGCGTCCGATGGTGCAGCTCGACGGTGGTCGGTTCGCGACCAGCGACCTCAACGACCTGTACCGCCGCGTGATCAACCGCAATAACCGTCTCAAGAGGCTGATCGACCTCGGTGCGCCCGAGATCATCGTCAACAACGAGAAGCGGATGCTGCAGGAGTCCGTCGACGCGCTGTTCGACAACGGCCGTCGGGGCCGTCCGGTCACCGGGCCGGGCAACCGTCCGCTCAAGTCGCTGTCGGATCTGCTCAAGGGTAAGCAGGGCCGGTTCCGCCAGAACCTGCTCGGTAAGCGTGTCGACTACTCGGGCCGTTCGGTCATCGTGGTCGGTCCGCAGCTCAAGCTGCACCAGTGCGGACTGCCCAAGCTGATGGCGCTGGAGCTGTTCAAGCCCTTCGTGATGAAGCGACTGGTCGACCTCAACCACGCGCAGAACATCAAGAGCGCCAAGCGAATGGTCGAGCGCCAGCGCCCCCAGGTGTGGGACGTGCTCGAAGAGGTCATCTCCGAGCACCCGGTTCTGCTGAACCGCGCGCCCACCCTGCACCGCCTCGGTATCCAGGCTTTCGAGCCAATGCTGGTGGAGGGCAAGGCCATTCAGCTGCACCCGTTGGTGTGTGAGGCGTTCAACGCCGACTTCGACGGTGACCAGATGGCGGTTCACCTGCCGCTGAGCGCCGAGGCGCAGGCCGAGGCTCGCATCCTGATGCTGTCGAGCAACAACATCCTGTCGCCCGCGTCCGGCCGCCCATTGGCCATGCCGCGACTCGACATGGTCACCGGCCTGTTCTACCTGACCACCGAGGTGGATGGGGCCGACGGCGAATATCAGCCGGCTGCCAAGGATCAACCGGAGGTGGGCGTGTATTCCTCGCCGGCCGAGGCGATCATGGCGTCCGACCGTGGTGTGCTCTCGGTGCGGGCCAAGATCAAGGTGCGGCTGACGCAGCTGCGTCCGCCGGCCGACATCGAGGCCGAGCTGTTCGGCCAGAACGCTTGGCGGCCCGGTGATGCGTGGACGGCCGATACGACCCTGGGCCGGGTGCTGTTCAACGAGCTGCTGCCGCTGGGTTATGCGTTCGTGAACAAGCAGATGCACAAGAAGGTGCAGGCTGCCATCATCAACGACCTGGCCGAGCGCTATCCGATGATCGTGGTCGCGCAGACCGTCGACAAGCTGAAGGACGCCGGTTTCCACTGGGCGACCCGAAGCGGTGTCACGGTCTCGATGGCCGACGTGTTGGTTCCGCCGCGTAAGAAGGAGATCCTCGACCACTACGAGGACCGGGCGGACAAGGTCGAAAAGCAGTTCCAGCGTGGTGCTTTGAACCACGACGAGCGCAACGAGGCGCTGGTGGAGATCTGGAAGGAAGCCACCGACGAGGTCGGTAAGGCGCTCCGCGAGCACTACCCGGCCGATAACCCGATCATCACGATCGTCGACTCGGGTGCCACGGGTAACTTCACCCAGACCCGAACACTGGCCGGCATGAAGGGCCTGGTGACCAACCCGAAGGGTGAGTTCATCCCGCGTCCGGTCAAGTCGTCGTTCCGCGAGGGCCTGACCGTGCTGGAGTACTTCATCAACACGCACGGTGCTCGAAAGGGCTTGGCCGACACTGCGTTGCGTACCGCCGACTCGGGTTACCTGACCCGTCGTCTGGTGGACGTGAGCCAGGACGTCATTGTCCGCGAGCACGACTGCGAGACCGAGCGCGGCATCAACGTCGAGCTCGCCGAGCGTCAGCCGGACGGCACCCTGATCCGTGACCCGTACATCGAAACCTCGGCGTACGCACGGACTTTGGGCGCCGACGCGATCGATGAGGCCGGCAACGTCGTCGTCGCGCGTGGTGAGGACCTGGGCGACCCGTCGATCGAAGCCTTGCTGGCTGCGGGCATCACGCAGATCAAGGTCCGCTCGGTGCTGACCTGCACCACCGGAACCGGTGTGTGTGCAACGTGTTACGGCCGCTCGATGGCGACCGGCAAGCTGGTCGACATCGGCGAGGCCGTCGGTATCGTGGCCGCGCAGTCCATTGGTGAGCCCGGTACGCAGCTGACCATGCGTACCTTCCACCAGGGTGGTGTCGGTGAAGACATCACCGGCGGTCTGCCACGTGTGCAGGAGCTGTTCGAGGCTCGGGTGCCGCGAGGCAAGGCGCCGATCGCCGACGTCACCGGGCGGATTCAGCTCGAGGACGGTGAGCGCTTCTACAAGATCACCATCATCCCCGATGATGGCGGCGAGGAAGTGGTCTACGACAAGCTCTCCAAGCGGCAGCGGCTGCGGGTGTTCAAGCACGAAGACGGTTCCGAGCGAGTGCTTTCCGATGGTGACCACGTTGAGGTGGGCCAGCAGCTGATGGAAGGCTCGGCCGATCCGCACGAGGTGTTGCGGGTGCAAGGCCCCCGTCAGGTGCAGATCCACCTGGTCCGGGAGACCCAAGAGGTCTACCGCGCCCAGGGTGTGTCGATCCACGACAAGCACATCGAGGTGATCGTTCGCCAGATGCTGCGCCGCGTCACGATCATCGACTCGGGCGCGACGGAGTTCCTGCCCGGCTCGCTGATCGAACGTGCCGGGTTCGAGGCGGAGAACCGCCGGGTGGTGGCCGAGGGCGGCGAGCCCGCAGCCGGTCGTCCGGTGCTGATGGGTATCACCAAGGCGAGCCTCGCCACCGACTCGTGGCTGAGTGCGGCGTCGTTCCAGGAGACCACGCGTGTGCTGACCGATGCGGCGATCAACTGCCGCAGCGACAAGCTGCAGGGTCTGAAGGAGAACGTGATCATCGGAAAGCTGATCCCGGCCGGTACCGGTATCAACCGGTACCGCAACATCCAGGTGCAGCCGACCGAGGAGGCCCGGGCCGCGGCGTACACGATCCCGTCCTACGAGGATCAGTACTACAGCCCGGACTTCGGCCAGGCCTCCGGTGCTGCGGTTCCGCTGGACGACTACGGCTACAGCGACTACCGCTAAGTCAACAATCGAGAAAGCCCCGGGTTTCGCCCGGGGCTTTCTCGTTGCGGCCAACCGCATGTTCGACGCGCTGTGGGGCCGACTCATTAGACTGGCCCACGTGTTGATCGGTTCACATGTCAGTCCGCAGGATCCACTGGCCGCAGCGGCAGCCGAAGGCGCTGACCTGGTGCAGATTTTCCTCGGCAACCCGCAGAGTTGGAAGGCGCCCAAGCCACGCGAGGACGCCGCTGTGCTGAAGGCCGCGGCGCTGCCGATCTACGTGCATGCGCCCTACCTGATCAATGTCGCATCGGCGAACAACAAGGTGCGGATCCCGTCGCGAAAGATCCTGCAGCAGACCTGCGACGCGGCCGCCGACATCGGCGCCGCGGCGATTATCGTGCACGGCGGCCATGTCACCGATGACAACGATCTGGACGAGGGTTTTGCCCGCTGGCGCAAGGCTCTCGATCAGCTGGAATCCACCGTGCCGGTGTATCTGGAAAACACCGCGGGCGGGGACCACGCGATGGCGCGCCGCTTCGACACCATCGGCCGCCTTTGGGATGTCATCGGCGACACCGGAATTGGCTTCTGCCTGGACACCTGCCACACCTGGGCGCCCGGTGAAGCCCTGATCGATGCCGTCGATCGGATCAAGGCGATCACCGGCCGGATCGATTTGGTGCACTGCAACGATTCCAAGGACGAGGCGGGCTCGGGCCGCGACCGCCACGCCAACCTGGGGACCGGCCAGATCGATCCCGAATTGCTGGTCGCAGCCGTCAAAGCCGCGGAGGCGCCGGTGGTCTGCGAAACGTCCGACGAGGGCCGCAAGGACGACATCGCGTTCCTGCGGGAAAAAACAAACGGCTGATTGCAGGCCCATGCCCGGCCGGCTCGCAACGCTTTTCGGGATAGTTCTGCTGATTGCGGCATGTTCGTCGGGGCAGACGCTGCCGTCGGGCTTCGTCGCCGGCACCAGCATCCACCACATCAGGGCCGCCGGATACGATCGCAGCTATCGGCTCTACCAGCCCACTGGCGTGTCGGCGTCGGCTCCGCTGGTGGTCATGTTGCATGGCTTTTCCGGCAGTGGCGTGCAAGCCGAAAGGGATTACGGTTGGGACGGATTGGCCGAATCAGGCAAATTCGTCGTCGCCTACCCGGATGGCCTCGGCCGGGCCTGGAACGTCGACGGGGAAGGCTGCTGCGGGCGACCGGGCCGAGAAGGCGTCGATGACGTCGCCTTCATCACCGCCGCCGTCGCCGACATCGCCCAGAACATCGGTATCGATCCCGCCAAGGTCTACGTCACCGGGATGAGCAACGGCGGCATCATGTCTTACACGCTGGCGTGCACCACCGACATATTCGCGGCGATCGGTCCGGTCGCCGGCATCCAGCTGAACCCGTGCCGGTCTGCCCGGCCGACATCGGTCATGCACATTCACGGCACCGCGGATCGCCTGGTGCCGTACGGCGGCGGCCAGGGTTTCAGCGTCATCAATGGTCCACCCGTGGCAGCGGTGAATGCGTTCTGGCGCAACGTCGATCAATGCACCACCCCGGCTGTCACGACCGATGGTCCGGTCACCACGTCGTCCGCCGGATGCGCCGACAAACGCCAAGTCACGCTCATTACCATCGACCAGGGTGCCCACGAGTGGCCGCCGTTGGCGACCCGGACGCTGTGGGAGTTCTTCGCCGCGCGCTCGCGCTAGTATTACACCTCTTGTGCGGTTGTTGGAAAAATGTAATATGGGTGCCATGTCAGACACGCATGTCGTCACCAACCAGGTCCCACAGCTGGAGAACTACAACCCCGCGACATCGCCGATGCTTGTCGAGGCCCTGATCCGCGAGGGCGGGCAGTGGGGGCTGGATGAGGTGAACGCGGTCGGGGCGCTGTCGGCCAGCCACGAAGCCCAGCGTTGGGGTGAGCTCGCCGACCGCAACCAGCCCATCCTGCGCACCCACGACCGCACCGGACACCGTGTCGACGAAGTCGAGTACGACCCGGCTTACCACGAGCTGATGCGCGCGGCGATCGCGCACGGCCTGCACGCCGCGCCGTGGGCCGACGAACGGCCGGGCGCCCATGTGGTGCGGGCGGCCAAGATGTCGGCCTGGAACGTGGAGCCGGGCCATGTCTGCCCGATCTCGATGACCTACGCCGTCGTCCCGGCGCTGCGCTACAACCCCGAGCTGGCGGCGGTTTACGAACCGCTGCTGGCCAGTCGCGAGTACGACCCGGACCTCAGGCTGGCCACCACCAAGGCCGGCATCACCGCGGGCATGTCGATGACCGAGAAGCAGGGCGGCTCCGATGTGCGCGCCGGCACCACGCAGGCCACCCCGAACGGCGACGGCACCTACAGCCTGATCGGCCACAAATGGTTCACCTCGGCGCCGATGTGCGACGTCTTCCTGGTGCTGGCGCAGGCACCGGGCGGGCTGTCGTGCTTCATGCTGCCGCGCATCCTGCCCGACGGCAGCCGTAACCGGATGTTCCTGCAGCGCTTGAAGGACAAGCTCGGCAACCACGCCAACGCCTCCAGCGAGGTGGAATACGACGGCGCCATCGCCTGGCTGGTGGGGGAAGAGGGCCGCGGCGTGCCGACCATCATCGAGATGGTCAACCTCACCCGGCTGGACTGCACCCTGGGCAGCGCCACCAGCATGCGCACCGGGCTGACTCGCGCCATCCACCACGCCCAGCACCGGAAAGCGTTCGGCGCCTACCTGATTGATCAGCCGTTGATGCGCAACGTGCTGGCCGACCTGGCCGTCGAGGCCGAGGCCGCGACGATCGTCGCGATGCGGATGGCCGGTGCCACCGACAGCGCGTTGCGCGGGGACGAGAAGGAGACGCTGCTGCGCCGAATCGGCTTGGCGGCCAGCAAGTACTGGGTGTGTAAGCGTTCCACCCCGCACGCGGCCGAAGCGCTGGAATGCCTGGGTGGCAACGGCTACGTCGAAGAGTCCGGAATGCCACGTCTGTACCGCGAGGCGCCGCTGATGGGTATCTGGGAAGGTTCCGGCAATGTCAGCGCTCTGGATACCTTGCGCGCCATGGCAACTCGTCCGGAGTGCATCGAAGTGCTCTTTGCCGAGCTGGACGAGAGCGCCGGCCAGGACCCGCGACTGGGCAGCCACGTCGAGCGGTTGCATCAAGACCTGACCGACCTGGACACCATCGCCTACCGCGCCCGCAAGGTCGCCGAGGACATCTGCCTGGCCCTGCAGGGCTCGCTGCTGGTGCGTCACGGCCATCCCGCGGTCGCCGAGGCGTTCCTGGCGACCAGGCTGGGCGGTGCGTGGGGCGGCGCATTCGGCACGATGCCGACCGGGCTGGATCTGGCGCCCATCCTGGAGCGAGTCCTGGTCAAGGGCTGAGTCGCAACATGACTCATGCGATCAGGCCAGTCGATTTCGACAACCTGAAGACGATGACCTACGAGGTCACCGACCGGGTTGCGCGGATCACGTTCAATCGGCCGGAGAAGGGCAACGCGATTGTCGCGGACACCCCGCTGGAGCTCTCGGCATTGGTGGAGCGGGCCGATCTCGACCCAGGCGTCCACGTCATTCTGGTATCCGGTCGCGGGGAAGGCTTTTGCGCGGGCTTCGACCTGTCCGCATACGCCGATCGCACCGGCTCGGCCGGCGACGCGGGCCTTAAAGGCGCGTATGCGGGCACCGTGCTGGACGGCAAGACGCAGGGCGTCAACCACCTGCCCGATCGCCCGTGGGACCCGATGATCGACTACCAGATGATGAGCCGATTCGTGCGCGGCTTCTCCAGCCTGCTGCACGCCGACAAGCCGACGGTGGTGAAGATCCACGGTTACTGCGTGGCCGGCGGCACCGACATCGCGCTGCACGCCGACCAGGTGATTGCCGCGGCCGACGCCAAAATCGGCTACCCGCCCACGCGGGTGTGGGGTGTCCCGGCGGCGGGCCTGTGGGCGCACCGGCTCGGTGACCAGCGGGCCAAACGCTTACTGTTCACCGGTGATTCGATCACCGGCGCGCAAGCCGCCGAATGGGGCCTGGCCGTCGAGGCGCCGGACCCGAAAGACCTCGAC
The DNA here is from genome assembly GCF_055419445.1 of Mycobacterium sp. IDUB_19. Classification (NCBI taxonomy): domain Bacteria; kingdom Bacillati; phylum Actinomycetota; class Actinomycetes; order Mycobacteriales; family Mycobacteriaceae; genus Mycobacterium; species Mycobacterium sp. IDUB_19. The sequence continues at coordinate 61,330 of NZ_JBVAXR010000015.1, forward strand.
GAGCGCACCGAGCGACTGGTTCAGCGCATTGCGGCGGTTCCGGTCAACCAGCTGATCATGATCAAACTCGCCCTGAATTCGGCTCTGCTGCAACAGGGTGTGGCCACCAGCCGGATGGTCAGCACGGTGTTCGACGGCGTCGCCCGGCACACGCAAGAGGGGCACGACTTCGTCGCCGATTCGGTCGAACACGGCTTCCGCGAAGCGGTGCGGCATCGCGACGAGCCGTTCGGCGACTACGGCCGCCGCACCTCCGAGGTGTAGTCATGCCGAACATGACGGCCCGGTCCGTGGTATTGAGCGTGCTGCTCGGCGCCCACCCGGCCTGGGCAACCGTAAGCGAATTGATCAGGCTGACAACTGATTTCGGAATCAAGGAGACGACGTTGCGGGTCGCGCTGACCCGTATGGTCGGTGCCGGCGACCTGATCCGCTCCGCTGACGGCTACCGGCTCTCGGATCGGCTACTGGCCCGCCAGCGCCGCCAGGACGAGGCCATGCGGCCGCAAACCCGGGCCTGGCGCGGAGACTGGCATGTCGTGATCGTCACCAGTGTCGGCACCGATGCCCGCACCCGGGCCGCACAACGAACCAGTATGTACCGCAAGCGCTTCGGTGAACTGCGCGAAGGTGTTTGGATGCGGCCTGACAACCTTGGCCTCGACTTGGAACCCGACATTGCCGACCGGGTACGGGTGCTCATCGCGCGTGACGACGCGCCCGGACAGCTGGCTGCCCAGCTGTGGGATCTGCCCGCGTGGGCGAGCGCCGGTCGGCAGTTGATCGACGAAATGGCCGATGCGCCGGACGTTCCCGGCCGGTTTATGGTGGCGGCGGGGATAGTGCGACACCTGCTCACCGACCCGATGCTGCCCGTCGAACTGCTGCCTGACGATTGGCCGGGCGGGCGGCTGCGCAGCGCCTATCACGACTTCGCGACCGAGCTGCTTCAGCGGCGCGATGCAACTCAACTCCTGGAGGCGAAATGAGTGATCCGGTGCGTGTGGAACGCAACGGCCCGGTGACCACGGTGATCCTCAACCGGCCGGGTGCGCGTAACGCGGTCAACGGCCCGACGGCCGCCGCGCTGTACGCGGCGTTCGGGGAATTCGACCGCGACGACTCGGCGTCGGTGGCTGTGTTGTGGGGTGAGGGCGGAACCTTTTGCGCGGGGGCCGATTTGAAGGCATTCCAAACGTCGGAGGCTAACACCATCCATCGGACCGGTCCCGGCCCGATGGGCCCGTCGCGAATGGTGTTGTCCAAGCCCGTGATTGCCGCGGTGAGCGGCTACGCCGTGGCGGGGGGCCTGGAGCTGGCCATCTGGTGCGATCTGCGGGTGGCCGAGGAAGATGCCGTGTTCGGTGTGTACTGCCGCCGATGGGGGGTGCCGCTGATCGACGGCGGCACCGTGCGGCTGCCGCGACTGATCGGGCAGAGCCGAGCGATGGACATGATCCTCACCGGCCGCGCTGTCAACGCCGACGAAGCACTCGCGATCGGACTGGCCAATCGGGTTGTCGCCAAAGGCCAAGCGCGACAGGCCGCCGAGGAGTTGGCCGCTGAATTGGCCGCCCTGCCCCAGCAGTGTCTGCGCGCGGATCGGCTTTCGGCGCTACATCAATGGGGCTTGCCCGAACCGGAGGCGATCGACCAAGAATTCGCCAGCATCGCCAAAGTTGCCGTGGAGGCCAATGAAGGGGCGGGGCGGTTCGCCGCCGGCGCCGGCCGTCACGGGGTGCCCGCGAGCTAGCCCTTCGCCAGGGGTCAGCTCGCCTTGTTGATGGTGTTGCCCGAGCCGAGGTTGTCCACCTTCGGGTCACCGTCTTTGTAAGTGATGGTGTTGTCGAGCCCCAGCACCGTGATCCGGGTCTCGACCTTGTCGATGGTGATCTTGTTGTTTGTGCCGCCGATGCTCACCGTCGCGCAGCTGCCGGTAACGGTCAGCGTGTTGTTGGAACCGGCGACATTCAGCGATTTGCCGCTGGCGCAGTCGAGCGTGCTCGTGGTCCCCATCGATCCGTAGTTCAGCGTGTTCCCGATCTCGACGGAAGCGGTGGTGCTTGCGCCGCTCGTTCCGGTAGTCGGTGCGGCCGCGCTGGTCTTCGTCGTCGTCGTGGTTGTCGTGCTGGGGCCCCCGGGCGGGTTGGCGGTCGAACTGCAACCGGCCAGCACCGCAGCCGCAACGGCCGGCGCCAGGGCGAGCATCACGAGCCGCGACGATCGGTCAGTGATGTGGACGCGCATATTCCCCTCCTCGGTACTCCCAACTGCAGTGCTGTGCCTCAGGCAGGCACCTGCTGCAGCCGGTTGGTCATTCCCAGTTCGCGGCCGCGGTCCCAGAGGATCGGCGCGCCATTGTGATAGAAGACGGTCTGGTCATAGCCATACACCGTGATGTCGTGCGTGACCGAGTCCGCGATGATCGTGTTGCCCGAGCCCATCACCGTCACCGCCCAGCAGTTGCCCATCGCGTTGACGTAGTTCCCGCTGCCGTTGACGATCAGAGTCGCGTCGTTGCAGTCCAGGGTCTGTTGGATGCCCTGCCCGATGACGTGGGTGTCGCCGTTCTTGGCCTGCGCGACCGGCGGTGGCGCGGCGGGTGTGGCGGTAATCGTGATGACACAGGTTGCAAGCGACCCGGCGACGGTTCTCCAACGCACCGCGGCCCCCTTCGCTGGGTATGTCTCTGGCGGGAATCTGCTGGACTGAGCCTACGTGTATTTGCCTGCTCGATGGCAAATTTTTTTCGTCGCGGCCAACCGCGACCCGCCCCGGATCCGTCCGAGTAGATTGGCGACTCCGTCAACTAGAGTCATTAGTTTGACCTTCACCTATTCACCGCAATCGAAGGGCGATCGCCATGGCAGTTCACCCGGAACAGCCGTCGGCGGGCGGGCGCCAGCGTGCCGGCAGATCCCCGTCTCGCCCGGGCAAGTTGAGCCGGGACGGCATCGTCGATGGCGCACTGACGTTCCTGGACCGAGAGGGCTGGGACTCGCTGACCATCAACGCGCTGGCGACTCAGCTGGGCACGAAGGGGCCGTCGCTCTACAACCACGTAGACAGCCTGGAAGACCTGCGTCGCGCCGTGCGGATCCGGGTCATCGACGACATCATCACGATGCTGAACCGGGTCGGCGAGGGCCGGTCCCGCGATGACGCGGTGCTGGTGATGGCGGGCGCCTACCGCAGTTATGCCCACCACCACCCCGGGCGGTACTCGGCGTTCACCCGGATGCCGCTGGGCGGCGACGACCCCGAGTACACCGCGGCCACCCGGGGTGCAGCCGCACCCGTCATCGCCGTGTTGTCCTCCTACGGACTCGACGGCGAGGAGGCTTTTTTCGCCGCGCTGGAATTCTGGTCCGCGTTGCACGGGTTCGTCTTGCTGGAAATGACCGGTGTTATGGACGACATCGACACGGATGCTCTGTTCAGCGAGATGGTGTTGCGGCTGGCGACAGGCTTGGACAGGCGCACTGCGCCGGACGGTACTCCGCCGAAATAGCGGCCGACCGGACACGGGCGCGCAGGTGTGTGGTTGGGTGCAGCGGTCGCTTTGACCTGCCAGACCAGCGGCGGGTATTGTGGTGGCTCGTGCCTGGCGGCTTACGGCGCCTGACGTAAGGAAGTGGATGCCGGGCAAATTCGCATGTCCACCACGCATCGGATGAATTCGGTGCTGAGCGAGTGCGACACACCCGGCCGCGGGGTAGTGCGGCGGGGCATAACCGCAGTACAGAGACTTAAGAGCAGCAAGAAGACTTCGAAGAGAGAAAGCCGGTAGATGCCAACCATTCAGCAGCTGGTCCGCAAGGGTCGCCGCGACAAGATCGCCAAGGTCAAGACCGCGGCCCTGAAGGGCAGCCCGCAGCGCCGTGGCGTATGCACCCGCGTGTACACCACCACCCCGAAGAAGCCGAACTCGGCGCTTCGGAAGGTGGCGCGCGTGAAGCTGACGAGCCAGGTCGAGGTCACGGCCTACATTCCTGGCGAGGGCCACAACCTGCAGGAGCACTCGATGGTGCTGGTGCGTGGTGGCCGTGTGAAGGACCTGCCCGGTGTGCGGTACAAGATCATCCGCGGTTCGCTCGACACCCAAGGTGTCAAGAACCGCAAGCAGGCTCGCAGCCGTTACGGCGCCAAGAAGGAGAAGAGCTAATGCCGCGCAAGGGCCCCGCGCCGAAGCGCCCGCTGGTCAACGACCCGGTCTACGGGTCGCAGCTGGTGACCCAGCTCGTCAACAAAGTTCTGCTGGACGGGAAGAAATCCCTGGCCGAACGCATTGTTTATGGTGCGCTCGAGCAAGCTCGCGACAAGACCGGCACCGACCCCGTCATCACGCTGAAGCGTGCCATGGACAACGTCAAGCCCGCCCTAGAGGTACGCAGCCGGCGCGTCGGTGGTGCGACCTACCAGGTCCCGGTCGAGGTGCGTCCGGAACGCTCGGTGACGTTGGCACTGCGGTGGCTGGTCAGCTTCTCCAAGCAACGTCGAGAGAAGACGATGGTCGAGCGACTGGCGAACGAGATCCTGGACGCCAGCAATGGCCTGGGTGCCGCCGTCAAGCGGCGTGAGGACACCCACAAGATGGCCGAGGCCAACCGCGCCTTTGCGCACTATCGCTGGTGATCACCTCCGGCAGTGCAGCCGGGGCGACAGACAAAGCGAACTAACTACGCAATCGAAAGAGTGGGAAGACTTCTGTGGCACAGAAGGACGTGCTGACCGACCTGACCAAGGTCCGCAACATCGGCATCATGGCGCACATCGACGCCGGCAAGACGACGACGACGGAGCGCATCCTCTACTACACCGGTATCAGCTACAAGATCGGTGAGGTCCACGACGGCGCCGCCACCATGGACTGGATGGAGCAGGAGCAAGAGCGCGGAATCACCATCACCTCCGCAGCCACCACCTGCTTCTGGAATGACAACCAGATCAACATCATCGACACGCCTGGGCACGTCGACTTCACCGTCGAGGTGGAGCGCAGCCTGCGGGTTCTCGACGGTGCCGTTGCCGTCTTCGACGGCAAGGAAGGTGTCGAGCCGCAGTCCGAGCAGGTGTGGCGCCAGGCCGACAAGTACGACGTCCCGCGGATCTGCTTCGTCAACAAGATGGACAAGGTCGGCGCCGACTTCTACTTCTCGGTCAAGACGATGGAAGAGCGCCTCGGCGCCAACGTCATCCCGATCCAGCTGCCCGTCGGTTCCGAGGGCGACTTCGAAGGCGTCATCGACCTGGTCGAGATGAAGGCGAAGGTCTGGCGCGGCGAGACGAAGCTCGGCGAGACCTACGAGACCATCGACATCCCGGCCGAACTTGCCGAGAAGGCCGACGAGTACCGCACCAAGCTGCTCGAGGCCGTCGCCGAGACCGACGAGGCGCTGCTGGAGAAGTACTTCGGCGGCGAGGAGCTCACCGTCGCCGAGATCAAGGGCGCCATCCGCAAGCTGACCATCAGCTCGGAGGCCTACCCGGTGCTGTGCGGCAGTGCGTTCAAGAACAAGGGCGTGCAGCCGATGCTGGACGCGGTCATCGACTACCTGCCCTCGCCGCTGGACGTACCGCCGGCCATCGGCCATGCGCCGGGCAAGGAGGACGTGGAGATCGTCCGCAAGCCGTCGACCGACGAGCCCTTCTCCGCGCTGGCGTTCAAGGTCGCGACGCACCCGTTCTTCGGCAAGCTGACCTACGTCCGGGTGTATTCGGGCAAGGTCGATTCCGGCAGCCAGGTCATCAACGCCACCAAGGGCAAGAAGGAGCGGCTGGGCAAGCTGTTCCAGATGCACTCCAACAAGGAGAACCCGGTGGAGACCGCGTCGGCGGGTCACATCTACGCGGTGATCGGCCTCAAGGACACCACCACCGGGGACACCCTGAGTGACCCGAACAACCAGGTCGTGCTCGAGTCGATGACCTTCCCCGCCCCGGTTATCGAGGTGGCGATCGAGCCCAAGACCAAGAGCGACCAGGAGAAGCTGAGCCTTTCGATCCAGAAGCTCGCCGAGGAGGACCCGACCTTCAAGGTGCACCAGGACTCCGAGACTGGCCAAACCGTGATCGGCGGCATGGGCGAGCTGCACCTGGACATCCTGGTGGACCGCATGCGCCGCGAGTTCAAGGTCGAAGCCAACGTCGGCAAGCCTCAGGTCGCCTACAAGGAGACCATCAAGCGGTTGGTGGAGAAGGTCGAGTTCACCCACAAGAAGCAGACGGGTGGCTCGGGCCAGTTCGCGAAGGTGCTGATCAACCTCGAACCGTTCCACGGCGAGGACGGTGCCACCTACGAGTTCGACAACAAGGTCACCGGAGGCCGCATCCCGCGCGAGTACATCCCTTCGGTGGATGCCGGCGCGCAGGACGCGATGCAATACGGTGTGCTGGCCGGCTACCCGCTGGTGAACGTGAAAGTCACCTTGCTCGACGGCGCCTACCACGAGGTCGACTCCTCGGAAATGGCGTTCAAGATCGCAGGATCACAGGTGCTGAAAAAGGCTGCGCAGCAAGCCCAGCCGGTGATCCTCGAGCCGATCATGGCGGTCGAAGTGACCACACCCGAGGACTACATGGGTGACGTGATCGGCGACCTGAACTCCCGCCGTGGCCAGATCCAGGCCATGGAGGAGCGGGCTGGTGCGCGCGTCGTTCGGGCGCACGTGCCGCTGTCGGAGATGTTCGGCTACGTCGGCGACCTGCGGTCCAAGACTCAAGGCCGGGCGAACTACTCCATGGTGTTCGACTCGTATGCCGAAGTCCCGGCGAACGTCTCGAAGGAGATCATCGCCAAGGCGACGGGCGAGTGAATATCAGCTCGGAGTAACCTGGCCCGGTTACCACCGCGGCATTTACAACAACATCAACACTGCTTTAACCAAAGCACCAATTAGTCCAGGAGGACACAGAAGTGGCGAAGGCGAAGTTCGAGCGGACGAAGCCGCACGTCAACATCGGGACCATTGGTCACGTTGACCACGGCAAGACCACACTGACCGCGGCGATCACCAAAGTCCTGCATGACAAGTACCCGAACCTCAACGAGTCGCGCGCCTTCGACCAGATCGACAACGCGCCTGAGGAGCGTCAGCGCGGTATCACCATCAACATCTCCCACGTGGAGTACCAGACCGAGAAGCGTCACTACGCCCACGTGGACGCCCCGGGTCACGCTGACTACATCAAGAACATGATCACCGGCGCGGCCCAGATGGACGGCGCGATCCTGGTGGTCGCCGCCACCGACGGCCCGATGCCGCAGACCCGTGAGCACGTGCTACTCGCCCGTCAGGTCGGGGTGCCCTACATCCTGGTCGCCCTGAACAAGGCCGACATGGTCGACGACGAGGAGCTGCTCGAGCTCGTCGAGCTGGAGGTCCGCGAGCTGCTGGCCGCCCAGGAGTTCGACGAGGAGGCTCCGGTCATCCGCGTCTCGGCGCTCAAGGCACTCGAGGGCGACGCTCAGTGGGTCGAGTCCGTCGTGCAGCTGATGGACGCCGTCGACGAGTCGATTCCGGACCCGGTTCGTGAGACCGACAAGCCGTTCCTGATGCCCGTCGAGGACGTCTTCACCATCACCGGTCGTGGCACCGTGGTCACCGGACGTGTCGAGCGCGGCGTGATCAACGTGAACGAGGAAGTCGAGATCGTCGGCATCAAGCCGACCAGCACCAAGACCACGGTCACCGGTGTGGAGATGTTCCGCAAGCTGCTCGACCAGGGGCAGGCCGGCGACAACGTCGGGCTGTTGCTGCGTGGTATCAAGCGCGAAGACGTCGAGCGCGGCCAGGTCGTGGTCAAGCCCGGCACCACCACGCCGCACACCGAGTTCGAGGGCAGCGTCTACATCCTGTCCAAGGATGAGGGCGGCCGGCACACGCCGTTCTTCAACAACTACCGTCCGCAGTTCTACTTCCGCACCACCGACGTGACCGGTGTGGTGACGCTGCCGGAGGGCACCGAAATGGTGATGCCCGGTGACAACACCAACATCTCGGTGAAGCTGATTCAGCCCGTCGCCATGGATGACGGTCTGCGCTTCGCGATCCGCGAAGGTGGCCGTACCGTCGGCGCCGGCCGGGTCGTCAAGATCATCACCTAGCTCGACCGCACAAGGCCCGGATTGCCCGTATCGGCGATGCGGGCCTTTGTGCATTTCGGCCGTGCAGAAGCTGCATAGATGGTTGGCAAATTTCCGGTAAGCTGTTTCGATGTCAGTAATTGACGGTCGGGGAATTTGACCGTCGCGGTCTGGCCGGGAGGTTCGGATGTCGTTCGTGAATGCGACGCCGGAGTATGTGGCGTCTGCGGCATCCGACTTGGCAAAAGTCGGATCCGCCATCGAGTACGCCAACTCGGCGGCATCGGGCGCGACCTCCGCCGTTGAGGCCGCCGGCGCCGACGCAGTGTCGACCAGCATCTCGCAGCTGTTCGGCGCGCACGCCGCCGCCTACCAAGCGATCAGCTCCCAGGCGGCGCTGTTCCATCAGCAGTTTGTGCAGCTCATGAGCGGTGGCGCGACGGAATATGCGAGCACTGAGGCCGCCAACGCCGCGCCGCTGGACATCGGGCCGCAGGCCGTGCTGGGCGCGGCCAACGCCTCCGGTCCCGGGCTCGGCGCCCAGCAGCCGGTAATCGGAGCCGCGGCACAGGCAAGTTCAGTAGCGGCGGGGGTGCCGGTGGGGGCTGCTGTGCAGCCGGGTGCCGTCGCGCCGGCGGCCATGTCAGCGACGGCGGCGCCGGCCACGGCGCCGATCACTCCGATGGCCGCGACCACCGCGGTGGCGGCCGCGCCGGCGGGATCGGCGGCCCAGGCGTCGCCGCACACGCAAACACCGGCGTATGCACCGGCGTATGCACCGGCAGCGACGACCGCGGCAGCGGCAGCGGCGGCCGCGGCAGCGGCACCGGACGTGTCCAGCCCGCTGACCGCCTCGGCTGCCCAGGTGGACGCGGCATCCGCGGAACTCTCGTCGGCCGGCATGCTGCCGGCGGCGATGCCGACACCGTCGGCCGGGCCGGCCACGCCGCCCCCGCCGGCGTCTCCCAAAGGCCGACCGCCGACACCGTCGCGCTGACCGGCCGGGCTGATGCCCGGACGCGGTTTGTACCTAAGGCGCACGCGACAGCGCTAATCTGACACGAACTTCCCGGCAAGGCGAGGAGACCCACGTGTTGGCGCGTTATCTGAAGACGCAGTTAGTGGTTTTGCTGTGCGGCGGTTTGGTCGGGCCGATCTTTCTGGTCGTCTACTTCACCCTCGGCCTGGGCAACCTGCTGCAGTGGATGTTCTATGTCGGCCTGCTCATTACCGTGGCCGACGTACTCATCGCGCTCGCGCTGACCAACTACGGCGCCAAGTCGGCGGTCAAATCGGCGTTGCTGGAGCAACACGGGGTGCTTGCGCTCGCGCAGATCACCGGGCTCGCCGAAACGGGTACCCGGATCAACGAACAGCCGCTGGTGAAGGTCGATCTGCACATCTCCGGACCGGGGTTCACGGCGTTCGATAGTCAAGACCGGGTCATCGCCAACGTCACCAGGTTGGGCAACCTCACCGCCCGCAAGCTCGTGGTCCTGGTCGATCCCACCACGCAACAATACCAAATCGACTGGGAGCGAAGCGCTTTGGTCAACGGTCTGGTGCCCGCGCAGTTCACGGTGGCCGAGGACAACCGGACTTACGACCTGAGCGGGCAGGCCGGGCCGTTGATGGAGATCCTGCAGATCCTCAAGGACAACAACATTCCGCTCAACCGGATGGTCGACATCCGGTCAAACCCGGGACTGCGTCAGCAGATCCAAGCGGTGGTGCGCCGCGCGGCCGAGCAGACACCCGCGGCGCAGGGGGCACCGGCGGGGGCGGCGCCGGTAGGCACACCCCCTCAGGCATCGATCGCCGAGCGGCTCCAGCAGCTCGAAACGCTGCGCGCCAGCGGCGCTTTGACCGATGACGAGTACAACGCCAGCCGGACCCAGATCATCTCGGAGATCTGAACCCTCCCGGTCTTCCAGCCGAGTTAGAACACGTTTCAGTTCCGCTGCTAGCCTGTGATTCGGCGAGATGCCGGCGAAAGGGGCGTGCAGTGTCGGGACGTGAAGGATCACTGCAAGGACGGGTGGCATTCGTTACCGGTGCCGCCCGCGCGCAGGGGCGCGCGCATGCGGTGCGGCTGGCCGCCGAAGGCGCCGACATCATCGCGCTCGATATCTGTGCGTCGGCGTCGAGCACCATCACCTACACGCCGGCCACACCCGAGGACCTCAACGAGACCGTCCGCTTGGTGGAGGCCGAGGGCCGCAAGGTGCTGGCCCGCGAGGTGGACATTCGCGACGACCCCGCGGTGCGGCAGCTGGTGGCCGACGGCGTCGAGCAGTTCGGCCGGCTCGACATCCTGGTGGCCAACGCCGGGGTGCTGGGCTGGGGCCGGGTCTGGGAACTCACCGACGAGCAGTGGGACACCGTCATCGGGGTCAACCTGACCGGTACCTGGCGCACCCTGCGCGCAGCGATACCCGCGATGATCGAGGCCGGCAACGGCGGATCCATCGTGGTGGTGAGCTCGTCGGCCGGCATCAAGGCCACACCCGGCAACGGCCACTACGCCGCCAGCAAGTTCGGGCTGACCGCGCTGACCAACACCCTGGCGATCGAGCTCGGCGAATACAACATCCGGGTCAACTCCATCCACCCCTACTCGATCGACACCCCGATGATCGAACCGGAAGCGATGATGGAGATCTTTGCCAAGCATCCCCGCTTTGTGCACAGCTTCCCGCCAATGCCGATGCAGTACAAGGGATTCATGGCGGCCGAGGAGGTTTCCGACGTCGTCGCCTGGTTGGCCGGCGATGGCTCGGGCACGGTGACCGGCATGCAGATCCCCGTTGATAAGGGCGCCCTAAAGTACTGACCGCCCCGCGTGCTATGAACTCCACGTGAGCAATAACGGAATCGTGATCGTCGGGGGAGGGCTGGCTGCTGCCCGCACGGCCGAGCAATTGCGTCGGTCGGAGTACGCCGGACCCGTCACGATCGTCAGCGACGAGGTGCATCTGCCCTACGACCGGCCGCCGTTGTCCAAGGAAGTGCTGCGCAAAGAGGTCGACGACGTCGCCCTCAAGCCGCGTGAGTACTACGACGAAAACAACATCACACTGCGGCTGGGCGCGGCGGCCACCGGCCTGGACACCCCCGCGCAGACGCTGACGCTGTCCGACGGAACGTCGCTCGGCTACGACCAGCTGGTGATCGCGACGGGTTTGGTCCCGCGGCGCATTCCGGCGTTCCCGGACCTCGACGGCATCCGCGTGCTGCGTTCGTTCGACGAGAGCATGGCGCTGCGCGAGCACGCCTTGAAGGCGCAGCGCGCCGTGGTGGTCGGCGCGGGTTTCATCGGCTGCGAGGTTGCGGCCAGCCTGCGCAACCTGGGGGTTGACGTCGTGCTGGTGGAGCCGCAGCCGACGCCGTTGGCCTCGGTGCTCGGCGAACAGATCGGCGAACTGGTGACGCGGCTGCATCGCGATGAGGGTGTCGATGTGCGCACCGGCATCGGCGTTGCCGAGGTACGCGGTGCGGGCCACGTCGAGACGGTGGTGCTGACCGATGGCAGCGAGTTGCCGAGTGACCTGGTGGTCGTCGGCATCGGATCACGGCCGGCCACCGAGTGGCTACAGGGCAGCGGCGTCGAGGTCGACAACGGTGTCATCTGCGACGAGGCCGGGCGCACCAGTGCGCCCAACGTGTGGGCCCTTGGCGACGTCGCCTCCTGGCGTGATGCGACGGGACATCAAGCGCGCGTGGAGCATTGGAGCAATGTGGCCGATCAGGCCCGGGTGGTGGTGCCCGCGATGCTTGGTCAAGAGGTGCCGTCGGTCACGGTCGTGCCGTACTTCTGGAGCGACCAATACGATGTCAAGATCCAGTGCCTGGGGGAGCCGGAAGCCACCGACACCGTGCATCTGGTCGAGGATGACGGCCGAAAGTTTCTGGCGTACTACGAGCGCGACGGGGTAGTGGTCGGTGTGGTCGGCGGCGGCATGCCGGGCAAAGTCATGAAGGCCCGCGGCAAAATCGCTGCCGCAACACCCATTTCGGAAATGCTGGGCTGACACCAGATGCGCCGGGTGGCGATACTCGATGACTACGCCGGCATGGCGCTCGAGCTCGCCGACTGGTCGCCGGTGCAGAGCCGATCCGACATCACCGTCTTCGACCGACATCTCTCCGAAGCGGAGGCGGCGGAGGTCCTGCGGCCGTTCGAGGTGATCTGTACCCTGCGCGAACGTATGGCACTGCCGCGCACGCTGATCGAGCGGCTGCCCAATTTGAAGCTGATCACGATCGTGGGCATGAGCCTGCCGAACCTGGACATGGCCGCGGCCAGCGAATGCGGTGTACTGGTTGCCCATTCGGATTTCGCGAACCCTCGCTTCAGGACCGTCCGCGACGCCACTCCGGAACTCGCCTGGGGGTTGCTGATCGCGACGGTGCGCAATCTGGCCGACGAGCATCGGCGGATGCGAGACGGTGGGTGGCAGAGCAGCGTCGGTGTGACGCTTGCCGGTAAGACACTCGGGTTGCTGGGTCTGGGCCGGACCGGCAAGCGGATGGCCGAATACGCCAAGGTGTTTGACATGGATGTCGTTGCTTGGAGCCAGAATCTCACCGAGGAGACCGCGGTTGCGGCCGGCGCGAGCCGAGTTTCGAAAGCGGCTTTGTTCGAGTCCTCCGATGTGGTCTCCATTCACCTGGTGCTCTCCGAGCGGACGAGAGGTTTGGTCGGCGAACCGGAACTTGCGTTGATGAAGCCACACGCCCACCTGATCAACACGTCGCGGGGCCCCATCGTCGACGAGGCGGCGCTGATCACGGCGCTGCGGACCGGGCGCATCGCCGGAGCCGGGCTCGACGTCTTCGACGTCGAACCGCCCGCGGCCGATCATCCGTTGCGGCGCCTGCCGAATGTGACGTTGTCACCGCACCTGGGGTACGTCACCCGCGAAATGTTGGGCGCCTTCTACTCGGACAGCATCGAAGCCGTGGTGTCCTGGCTGGACGGAACGCCGATTCGGATCGCCAATCCCGAAGCGCTGAACTAGAACTCGCCCAGGTAGAACCGCGCACCCTGATCGTCGGTGCACTCGGCGGTCACGCCGTAGGGCTGGCGGGCCGGCTCGGCAAGCACGGTGCCGCCGGCCTCGCGGACCCGCGTGACCGCCACCTCGATATCGGCCACTGTCCACATCGGCACGGTGGTGGGACGCTCGCTGCCACCGGCGGCGCCGGCCATCGGATGCGTGCCCACCACCTGCCAGCCGTCGGCCACGCGGCCGGGCTCGAAGCTCCAGCGCAACAGCCGGCCATAGAAATCGCGGAACCCGGCTGTATCCGGCACCTGGTAGGTGACGTAGGACAGTTCGCCGGGCCCAGAGCCGTTGATCTTCGGGCGTTTTCGTACGGCGCTCGGTTGGTGAACCGCGAACGCCGCGCCCTGCGGGTCGGTGGCGTCGAGCAGGACGCCGTAGTCGGTCTGCCGGATCTCGCCCGGGACACCGCCCGCCTCGGCTATCGCGATGCGAGCGGCCTGCACGTCCGCGACGGCGTAGCAGCAGAACAAGGTGGCGGGTTGATCGGTGGCGAAGATTCCGGTCGGCAGATCGGTGTTGGTCACCCGATGCGACGCGGGGTCGTATATCCAGCCCAGCACATGCCCGTAGAAGGCGGCCGCGCGGTCGGCGTCCGGGGTCCACACCGAGACATATCCGATGTCGCCGTGCCGGATGCCGCCACCGGGCACCGCCGACGGCCCGGACAGCATCCAGCGGTGCCCGAACGGGTCGACGATGGTTGCGTTGCGCGTTCCGTAGTTTTCGTAGACCTCTCGTTCGACGGTGGCACCGTGTTCGCGTGCTCGCTGCACGGCGGCATCGGCGTCCGTCACATGCAGCATCAGACTGACCGAAACAGCGTTCGGGGCAGGCGCTTTCAAGCCGAGCTCAGGGTACTCGTCAGCCAGATACAGCACGCCATCATCAATCGCGATCTCGGCGTGCCCAATTCGTCCGTCGTCCATGACGATGGGATCGCCGACTACGACGGCGCCGAATGCGTCGGCGTACCAGGCGATGGCCGCACGCGCGTTCACCACGCTCAGGTAGGGCAGTGCCGCCGGCCGCGGTGCAGTCGGTGTAACGGGTTCGGCCAGTTCGGCAATGGCGGTGGTAGTGCCGCTCATGACAACTCCTTCTGGTAGGGAGAGCGCGGATTCCAATTGCCGGCGCAGCCGCGCGGCAAAGGCCGAATCGGGTTGAACGGGAGGGTCATTGGTGTGCAGCACGCTGAGCGGGTCGCTATGGTCGCGCGGGTTCATGACATGCCTCCCTCCGGGTATTGCTTCTTGAATGCGCGGCGTGCCCGCACCAGTAATGCTTCGGTGGCGTGCACCGTGCGCCCGATCAGCGCGGCGCACTCGCCGACGCTGCAGTCGTCCATGTAGCGCAGCACCAGCACCGTGCGGTGTGCCTCGGCCAGCCGGGCCAGCACGGCTTCGGCGACCAGGCGATCCAGTTCGGCGTCGCAGTCGTCGGCCGTGTCGACGGGCTCCGGCAGCTCGGCCACCGGCACGCTGAGCCGGTCCGGACCGCGCCGGTAGTGGTCGGCCAGCTTGTGTCGCGCCACGCCGAGCAACCACGCAATCGTGATCGGCGGCGGTTCGGCCTTGCGAGCGGCGTCCATCGCGGCGAGAAACGTCTCCGACGTCAGGTCCTCCGCCGCGCCGCGATCGCCACAGCGTCGGACGAAGTACCCGTAAACCAGCGGCAACGCCTCGTCGTAGAGCGCCAAAAGCGCGCGTCGAGCGTCGGATTGGTGATCCGTTTCGGCGCTCACACCCTTATCGTCGCCGCAGCACGGCCAACTCCGACGGGTTGTGCGCGAAAAGTTTTCAATATCGCCGCTATTGCCAGTTCACGGGTGCGCCATGCGCATGGCATTCACCCAGAACGCCTTGGTCACCGCCCGGCCAGCGACGCACGCGCACCAGGAACTTCAGCCCAGAGTCCGGGCCGTCGCGCGCGGGCTCCATCGTCAGGTGCGCGAAGGGGGAGCGGGCATCAGCGCGTGCACCCAGTGCATTGACGCCAGCGCGCACGGCCGCGCGTTCGTGCTCGGACAGGTACTGCCAAGTGATCGAATGCCACAGCACGGTCAATGCGCCGTCGGCCAGTGTCAGGCCGGCGACCGCGTCGGCGGCGCTTTGCCGCACCAGCTGTGCCGGTACCTTCCGGGCGACCGCGATGGCGCCGCGTAGCCTCTCCAGCCGGGCGGCCTGGTCGGGCCAGACATAGCTCAATGCGGTCATCTCCCCGTCTGTGCCGGTGACGCCGGTGACGTCAATGGGTGCGATGTCGTAACCGCGCCGTTCGACGATCTGCACCGAACCGGCCGGCGGCAACCGACCCTGCCACGCGTCTTCGATGAGCACCGGCGAGTCGCTCGGTCCCCACTGCCCGCTGCCATAGCGGTACTGGTAATTGTCGGCACGCAGGTTCAGCCCGGCGCTACATCCGACCTCGAAAAGTCGTACCGGGAAACCGATTTCGTGATTGATGCGCAGCAAAGCGCCGATCAGCGCGGCAGATCGACCCACCTCGTTGGTTTGCGGCGGATGACCCAGCGCCGCGCGCAGCGAGTCGGCATGGTCGACGGCGACGACCTTGATCTCGGGCCACGCGCTGCTGGCGTCCCAGGTGCCGCCGGTGCTGGGATACCACTGGCGCAATCCTGGTGCCCGGCCGCCGAGCACCAACCGGTGCAAGCCGCCCAGCAGCCGTAGCGGCACCGCCTCGCGTGACGGGTCATCTTCGTGGCCGGACAGGATCGACGCGAAGATGCCGCCGGCTTCGACATCGGAGGCCACCAGCTCGAACAGCTCGCGGTACATCGTGGACCCGGAGGCGCCGCAGAAGCGGCCCTGCGATCGCAGAGTGTGCAGCAGGTGCTCGGTGTTGGCGCTTATGACTTCAGCCTTTGCAGCCCGGTGCCGACGACGTCGAAGGCGTTGCCGAGAGCCACCGGCAACGGGACGGATTCGTCGCCCAGCCAATGCTCGTAGGCCGAGAGTGCGACACCGAGCAGCGTCCATGCGACGGTCTGGGGCGCCAGGTCGGTCGTCTTGGCGCCCGAGCGCCGGGCGACGAATTCTGCGATCACCTCGCGCCAGCCGGCGTACATCGTCATCGAATACGCCTGCAGTTCGGCCGTCTGCAGGATGACCCGCATCCGCTGGCGGTGCTGGGCGGTCTCGGAGTCGTCAAAGGTGTTGAACGCCAACAGTGCCGCCCGCAGCGCGTCGCCCAGCGGAACCCGCGGGCCGACCGCGTCGAGCAGTTCCCGCAGATGCGCGAGGTGGCCGTCGAACTCGCCCCACAGGATGGCGTTTTTGGAGGCGTAGTAGCGGAACAACGTGCGCCGCGAGATCCCGGCAGCCTGCGCGACATCGTCGACGCTGACCTCGGCGAAACCGCGCGCCGTGAACAGCTCGATCGCGACGTCGGTGATGTGGTCTGGTGTCGTCGAGCGGCGCCGGCCCAACCGCGACTGCGGAAGCATCAGACCCGCCCTTCCATTTCGGCACTCGATGCCATATTCTGACGTCGATTGTGACAAGAACGACCTTCGTTGTCGAGACCGTAGGAGAGGCAATTCATATGGACCGCGAGATCGAAACCGACGCCGAGCTCGTCACCGAGACTCTGGTTGAAGAGGTGTCCATCGACGGAATGTGCGGGGTTTACTGACCGTGCCTGCGCCCGCGCAGGCACGACCGACCCAAAGCCGGTTCGATCCTGATCGCGGTTGGCGATTGCACCCGCAGGTCGCGGTTCGACCGGAACCGTTTGGCGCACTGCTCTATCACTTCGGCACCCGCAAGCTGTCTTTTCTGAAGAACCGCACCATCCTTGCGGTGGTGCGGTCGCTGGCCGACCATCCCGACGTCCGGTCGGCTTTGCGCGCGCAGGGAGTCGAGGACTCCGAGCAGGGGCCCTACCTGCACGCGTTGGGTGTGCTGGTCGATTCCCGCATGCTGTTACCCCAGGAGGATCATCAATGACAACCGCGGCCGTACCACGGCTCATCGAGCAATTCGAGCACGGGTTGGACGCGCCCATCTGCCTGACGTGGGAGCTCACGTACGCCTGCAACCTGGCCTGCGTGCACTGTCTTTCCTCCTCGGGTAAGCGCGACCCACGCGAGCTGTCCACCCGCCAGTGCAAGGACATCATCGACGAGCTGGAACGCATGCAGGTGTTCTACGTCAACATCGGTGGCGGGGAACCCACTGTGCGCCCGGACTTTTGGGAGCTGGTGGACTACGCCACCGAGCACCACGTCGGTGTGAAGTTCTCGACCAACGGGGTCCGGATCACGCCGGAGGTCGCCGCGCGGCTGGCGGCCAGCGACTACGTGGACGTCCAGATCTCGCTGGACGGTGCGACCGCCGAGGTCAACGACGCCGTCCGCGGGCCCGGATCGTTCGCGATGGCGGTGCGTGCGCTGGAAAACCTGGCCGCGGCCGGATTCTCCGACGCCAAGATCTCCGTTGTGGTCACCCGGCACAACGTCGACCAGCTCGATGAATTCGCCGCCCTGGCAAGCCGTTACGGCGCGACGCTGCGGATCACCCGGCTGCGGCCCTCGGGGCGTGGCGCGGACGTCTGGGAAGAGCTGCACCCCACCGCGGACCAGCAGGTCCAGCTGTATGACTGGCTGGTCGCCAAGGGGGAGCGGGTGCTCACCGGCGACTCCTTCTTCCATCTGGCCCCGCTCGGCTCGTCCGGCGCGCTGGCCGGCCTGAACATGTGCGGAGCCGGCCGGGTGGTGTGCCTGATCGACCCGGTGGGCGACGTGTATGCCTGCCCGTTCGCCATCCATGACCGCTTCCTGGCCGGAAATGTGTTGTCTGACGGTGGTTTTGACAACGTTTGGAAGAATGCCCCGCTTTTCCGCGAGCTGCGCGAGCCGCAGTCGGCGGGCGCCTGTGGCAGCTGCGGGCATTACGACAGCTGCCGCGGCGGCTGCATGGCGGCCAAGTTCTTCACCGGCCTGCCGATGGACGGGCCGGATCCCGAGTGCGTCCAGGGGCACAGTGCGTCGGCGCTGGCCCGGGACCGCGAGACCCCACGCCCACGTGCCGACCACTCGCGCGGACAAAAGGTGCGCCAGCCGGTGCCGCTGACCCTGTCCGTGCGGCCGCCGCAGCAACCACCGGCGCGGTTCTGCAATGAAAGCCCGGTATAGCCGTGGCCGAGGAGTGGTTTGAAACCGTAGCGATCGCTCAGCAACGCGCGAAGCGCCGGCTGCCGAAATCCGTTTATGCAGCCCTGGTTGCGGCCAGCGAAAAGGGAATTACGTCCTCCGACAACGTCGAAGCCTTCGGTGAGCTCGGTTTCGCGCCCCATGTTGTGGGCGCACAGGAAAAGCGCGATCTGTCGACCACCGTTATGGGACAAGACATTTCGATGCCGGTCTTGATTTCGCCGACCGGCGTCCAGGCGGTGGACCCGGACGGCGAGGTCGCCGTCGCGCGGGCCGCCGCGGCGCGGGGAACGGCGATGGGCTTGTCCTCGTTCGCCAGCAAGCCGATCGAAGAGGTCATCGCCGCAAACCCCAAGCTGTTCTTCCAGGTGTACTGGCTGGGCGGGCGCGATGCGATCGCCGAGCGGGTGGAGCGGGCGCGTGCGGCCGGCGCGGTCGGATTGATCGTCACCACCGACTGGTCCTTCTCGCACGGACGCGACTGGGGCAGCCCCAAGATTCCCGAAGAGATGAACCTGCGGACCATCCTGCGGTTGTCCCCGGAGGCGGCCTTCAAGCCCCGGTGGTTGTGGAAGTTCGGCAAGACCCTGCGGCCACCGGACCTGCGGGTGCCGAACCAGGCCCGGCGCGGCGAGCTGGGCCCGCCCTTCTTCGCTGCCTACGGCGAGTGGATGGGCACACCGCCGCCGACGTGGGAGGACATCGCCTGGCTGCGCGAGCTCTGGGGCGGGTCGTTCATGCTGAAGGGCGTCATGCGCGTCGATGACGCGAAAAGGGCTGTGGATGCCGGTGTTTCGGCGATATCGGTGTCGAACCACGGCGGCAACAACCTGGACGGGACGCCCGCGTCGATCCGTGCGCTGCCCGCGGTGGTGGCGGCGGTGGGCGATCAGGTCGAGGTCTTGCTGGACGGCGGAATCCGGCGCGGCAGCGACGTCGTGAAGGCGGTGGCCTTGGGGGCGCGGGCGGTGATGATCGGTCGTGCCTATCTGTGGGGCCTCGCCGCCAATGGTCAAGCCGGCGTCGAAAACGTGCTCGACATATTGCGCGGGGGTATCGACTCGGCGCTCATGGGGCTGGGGCACGCCTCGGTCCACGACTTGAGCCCGGACGACATTCTGGTGCCGGATGGTTTCACCCGCGCGCTCGGCTAGCCTCCGGGCAAGGCGGCTTGGGCCGACGATCTTGGCGGCACCCAGGCAAATTCTGAGCATCTTGGGCGGCTTTGCCCGATTTAGCGCGAGGAGCTGCGGCGGACCTCGTCGCAATGCCACGGAAATCGCGCGGATGTGCGATTGGCAGCGAAAATCGACGTGTGCGAAAATTGTGATACGCGCGTGGCAACCGTGACGGACGAGCCGAATTTCGGCGCCTCGATGAACAGCCCAGAAAAAAAATAACTTTGAACGCTCAACAATTGGTGCACGCCAGGTGAATTCGGCCTACCATCACCGAGTGCCCGTACTCGGCGAATTAGGAGCTGCGACGTCGAGCGAGCTATTTCCCACCTCGCCGTCGATAATGATTCCGCTGGGGTCGACCGAGCAACATGGTCCGCACCTGCCGTTGGACACCGACACCAGGATCGCGACCGCGGTTGCCCGAGGGGTCAGGGCATGCCTCGCCCAGGCCTGGTTGGTCGCGCCGGCCATCGCCTACGGCGCCAGCGGCGAGCACCAGAGTTTCGCCGGAACCATCTCCATCGGCACCGACGCCCTGACGCTGCTGCTGGTCGAGTACGGCAGGTCGGCCGCCTGCTGGGCCCAGCGCCTGGTCTTCGTCAACGGCCACGGCGGCAACGCGGAGGCGTTGCACCGCGCCGTGCGGACGCTTCGTGCCGAAGGTCGTGACGTCGCCTGGTGTCCCTGCGCCGCCGCCGGCGCGGATGCCCATGCGGGCCATACCGAAACATCGGTGTTGCTGCATATCTCGCCGTCCGATGTGCTGACCGACCGGTGGCTGGCCGGGAATCGGTCGCCGCTGCCCGAGTTGCTCCCGGCGATGCGCAGCGGCGGCGTCGCGGCGGTCAGCCCGGCAGGCGTATTGGGCGACCCGACCACCGCCACCGCGGCCGAGGGCAAACGCATCTTCTCCGAGATGGTCGACGGCTGCGTGCGCCGGATCGTGCGTTGGTCGCCCGGCCCCGACGGCATGCTGACATGAGTCAGCCTCGACTGCCGGACGGGTTCGCCGTTCAGGTCGATCGCCGCGTGCGGGTGCTCGGCGACGGCTCGGCGTTGCTCGGCGGCTCACCGACCCGACTGCTCAAGCTGGCTCCCGCCGCCCAGGGCATGCTCTCGGATGGCCGGCTGAAGGTTCGCGACGACGTCAGCGCCCAACTGGCCCGCACCTTGCTGGACGCCACCGTCGCACATCCGCGGCCTGCCGGCGGCCCGTCGCACCGCGATGTCACCGTAGTAATCCCGGTGCGGGACAACGCTTCTGGGGTGCGACGCCTGGTGAACTCGCTGCGCGGCCTGCGGGTGATCGTGGTGGACGACGGTTCGTCGCCGCCGATCGAGGCGGCGGACTTCGCCGGCACGCACTGCGACATCGAGGTGTTGCACCACCCCCGCAGCAAGGGGCCGGCGGCGGCGCGCAACACCGGGCTGGCGGCCTGCACCACCGACTTCGTCGCATTCCTGGACTCCGACGTGTCGCCGCGCCGCGGCTGGCTGGAAGCCCTCCTCGGTCACTTCTGCGACCCCACCGTGGCCCTGGTGGCTCCACGCATCGTGGGCCTGGCACACAGCGAGAACGTGGTGGCTCGGTACGAGGCGGTGCACTCCTCACTGGACCTCGGGCAGCGCGAAGCGCCGGTGGTGCCGCACAGCACGGTGTCCTACGTGCCCAGCGCGGCGATGATCTGCCGCCGCTCGGCCCTCAATGAGGTCGGCGGGTTCGACGAGACCATGCAGTCCGGCGAGGACGTCGACCTGTGCTGGCGGCTCATTGAGGCGGGCGCCCGGCTGCGCTACGAGCCGATTGCGCTGGTCGCCCACGATCACCGCACGCAATGGCGGGATTGGCTCGCGCGCAAGGCATTCTACGGCGGTTCGGCGGCGCCGTTGTCGGTGCGCCACCCAGACAAGACCGCCCCGGTGGTCATCTCGGGCTGGGCGCTGATGGCCTGGATACTGATGGCGCTCGGGACGAGCCTGTCCCAGCTGGCCTCGATCGTGATCGCGATCTTCACCGGTCGGCGTATCGCCCGAGCCATGCGCAGCGCCGAGACCTCGTTTGCCGACGTCGTGGTGATCGCGGCCCGCGGTCTGTGGTCGGCGGCGTTGCAGCTGGCATCGGCCATCTGCCGGCACTACTGGCCGGTGGCGCTGCTCGCGGCGATCATGTCGCGGCACTGCAGACACGTCGTGGTGGTCGCGGCCGTAATGGACGGAGTCGTCGACTGGCTCCGTCGCCGGGACGCCACCGGCGACGAGGCCGAGCCGATCGGGCTGCTGACCTATCTGTTGCTCAAGCGCGTCGACGACTTGGCCTACGGCCTCGGGCTGTGGTGGGGCGTGGTGCGCGAACGCAACCTGCGCGCGCTCAAGCCGCAAATCCGGAGCTAGTCACCGCCTTGACCACCACGCGCAGCGATGTGCTGATCGTCGGTGCCGGAAGTGCTGGATCGGTTGTTGCCGAACGTCTTTCCGCCGATCCTGGCTGCACCGTGACCGTCCTCGAGGCGGGTCCCGCTCTCACCGATCCGGCGCTGCTGGCGCAAACCATCAATGGGCTGCAGCTGCCGATCGGGGCCGGCAGCCCGCTGGTGCAGCGCTTTCAGGCCCGCATCACCGAGCAGCCCGTCCGCGAATTTCCGATCGTGCGCGGGGCGACGGTCGGGGGTTCGGGGGCGATTAACGGCGGATATTTCTGTCGCGGGTTGCCACGCGATTTTGACCGGGCCGCAATACCGGGCTGGGCATGGTCCGACGTCATCGAACATTTCCGGGCCATCGAGACCGACCTCGATTTCGACGGCCCCGCCCACGGCGATAGTGGTCCGATCCATATTCGCCGCACGCACGAAATGGCCGGCACCACTGAACGTTTCATCGCCGCGGCGCAAGCTGCCGGGTTTTCCTGGATCACCGACCTCAACGATTGCGGGCCGGAGCTGGTGCCCGGTGTGGGCGCTGTGCCGCTCAACATCGTCGACGGGGTACGGATCGGATCGGGAGCCGGATATCTGCTGCCGGCCCTGGGCCGATCGAATCTGACCTTGCTGTCGCAGACTCGTGCCGTGCGGCTGCGGTTTGACGGCACCGCCGCCGTGGGGGTCGACGCGGTGGGCCCCAATGGCCCGACCACACTTACTGCTGACCGAATTGTGTTGTGTGCTGGTGCTATTCAATCGGCGCATCTGTTGATGCTGTCCGGTATCGGTGATGAGCCGATGTTGCGGGGCCTTGGCGTGCCGGTGGTAGCGCCGCTTCCGGTGGGATTGTTCTGCAGCGATCACCCCGAATGGGTGTTGCCCACCGACTGGACGGTGGCCACCGGCCGGCCCGTGCTGGAGGTGGTGCTCAACGCCGCCGACGATATCGAGATCAGACCGTACACCGGTGGCTTCGTCGCGATGACCGGCGACGGCACCGCGGGTCATCCAGACTGGCCGCACATCGGTGTGGCGTTGATGCAGCCGCGGGCACGCGGGCGCCTTTCGCTGGTGTCCGCGGATCCGGCCGTGCCCCCGCAGATCGAGCACCGCTACGACAGCGAGCCCGAGGACATCGCGGCCCTGCACCTCGGCAGCGAGCTGGCCCGTGAACTTGCCAGTGCGGCAACATATGTCGGTCCACCGGCATGGGCGACCTCGCAGCACCTGTGCGCCAGCGCCCCGATGGGTACCGACGGTGACCCGCACGCGGTCGTCGACCCAACATGTCGCGTGCGCGGGATAGAGAACCTCTGGGTGATCGACGGATCCGTCCTGCCCACGATCACCAGTCGTGGACCGCACGCCACCATCGTGATGCTCGGGCACCGCGCAGCGGAATTCGTTCGCTGAGCGGCAGGCTATCCGCGGCGGGTAAGAATCCGGCGCACCAGGCGTAGCTGTTTTCCATCCCGTCCGGGAGCCCACAGCGCGATCAAGATGGAAATCACGGCGACGATCACGGCCATCACGATCGTGGACGCGTGCATGGCCGTGAGGAATGCGGTCTTGCTGAGCTCGGCGAGCTTGGCCCCTTGCGGCCCGAGTTGGCCGGCCATCTCCACGGCCTTGGCCAGTGAGTCGGTAGCCGGGCCGCGCACCGGCGGCGGGAAGGTCACCAATTGTGGCGCCAGCTCATGGGAATAGCGTCCGGCCAGGATCGAACCGGCCACGGCGATTCCCAACGCGCCGCCCATCTCCCGCGAGGTGTCGTTCACCGCGGAGGCGACTCCCTGTTTTTCGTCGGGGACCGCGCCCATGATCGCTGAAGTCGTCGGTGCCGTGCAGATTCCGATTCCGGTAGCCAGAACCAATGTCGGCCAGGCGAATTGAGAGTAGCTCGAGTGCAGGTCCAGTCCGTACATGCACGCGAAACCAACCGCCATCAGCAGGGTGCCGATGAACAACACAAGGCGTAGCCCGAGTTTCGGCACATACCAGAACGACAGCGCCGAGAAGATGCCCAACGGCACCATGAAGGGGCCGAACGCAATTGCCGTCGTCAGCGGTGAATAGCCCATGATCTGCTGGACATACTGCATGCCTATATAGAAGAACCCGAACGTTGCGCCGAACAGAACGACGATCGCTGCCACGCCGGTGGCGAAATTGGGATCGGCGAACAGCCGCACATCGAGAAGTGGCTGCTGCCGCCGGAATTCGACGACACCGAACAGCGCGGCGATGATCACCCCCGCGGCGATGCCGCCCCAGACCAGCGGATCGTCCCAGCCGCGGTTGGGTGCTTCCAGGATGGCGGCCACCGCAATCGCGACGGCGGCTCCGATCAGGACTGCGCCCAGCGCATCGATGCGGGGAGCGGT
Source organism: Mycobacterium sp. IDUB_19 (assembly GCF_055419445.1). Taxonomy (NCBI): domain Bacteria; kingdom Bacillati; phylum Actinomycetota; class Actinomycetes; order Mycobacteriales; family Mycobacteriaceae; genus Mycobacterium; species Mycobacterium sp. IDUB_19. The sequence continues at coordinate 85,640 of NZ_JBVAXR010000015.1, forward strand.
GTGGTCGCGAGACGGTGAGACGGTACATGCCAGGGCGAAGATCACCAGGCCGGCGATGCCCAGCGACCAGAAGATCGCGTGCCAATCCCAAAAGCGGAGCAGCAGGCCGGAACCGATCAAGCCGAGGACCCCGCCGGATCCGGCGGTACCGGCCCAGATGCCGACGGCCTTCATGCGGTCGTCTTTCGGGTAGGCCACGGTCAGCAGTGACAGCGTCGCGGGCATGACGAAGGCCGCGCCGACGCCGGCCACCGCGCGTCCCGCGATGATCTGCAGGGGACTGTGCAATATCGCGGGTGTCACCGAGCCGAGCGCGAACACCAACAGACCGGTCAGCAGCGCGCCGCGCCTGCCGTAGCGATCACCGATGGCGCCGGCGGGCAGCAGCAGGCAGGCCAGCGCAACGGTGTAGCCGTCAACGATCCAGTTCAGCTGCGACTGCGTCGCCGAGGTCGCCACCGCGAGATCACCCAGCGCGGTGTTCAGCGCCGTCATCGACGCGACGACCAGTGCGACACCCATGCAGGCGACCGCCAGGGTCCAGGCTCGCGCGCGAGGGCTACCGCCGATGCTGATCGCATCAGTACGCTGGTCAGGCCGGACAAGGACATCGACCATGAGACGCGCCTCCCTTCGGGGGCCGTACGAAGTTTTAAGACCAATAGTCTCGTAGATAGACCGATAGTCTTGTTGCTAAACAGGGAGGTGAGTCACAATCACCGAGGGAAGTACGGATCCCCGGCCAGCGCGGTCGCGGGCTCGTTTGCTGGACGCCGCCGCGGCGCTGCTGCGGTCCGGGGGTCCCAGTGCGGTGACCGTGGAAGCCGTCACCCGTACCGCCAACGTAGCGAGAGCCACCCTGTATCGCCACTTCCCGAGTGGCAATGATTTGCTGGCCGCGGCATTCAACAGCCTCATCCCGCCGTCCCCGACGCCGCCCGACGAGGGCTCGCTGCGGGATCGCCTTCTCGCCCTTGTGCTTGCCCAAGCCGAATCGGTGGCCCAGGCACCGGCCGTCATGACCGCCATGTCCTGGCTGGCCCTGGGCCGCGACCTCGAAGGTTTGCCAGAACCCCACAACAACTCCACCGACAGCCCGGCCATCACCACGCTTCGCGAGCGGATCGCCCAGCAGTATGCGGCGCCGTTCGATGCCTTATTCGATAGCCCGGAGGCGGCCGAACTGGGTGAGGTGGACCGATCCCGCGCCATTGCCATGCTGATCGGCCCGCTGGTGCTGGGGCGTCTGTCGACGCTGCCGGATTTCGACTATCGGGAATGCGCGCTCGCGGCCGTCGACGGTTTCCTGCACGTTCAGCGTGCGCAGGGCAGGGCTAGCGCAGCGAGTATCGAATCGGCAGGTGCTTGAGTCCGCCGACGAACGTCGTGGCGATGGGGTCGTTGCGGGTGCGCCTACGGTTTTAGGTGTGCTTTGGCGGCGGTGTATCCCGGCGATTCCTCACCGTGGGCGCACGGTGAAAACCCGGGGCGCACAGCTAAAGCCCGGACCGCACAAGCGGCCCGCTGACCAGGGGATAAGCGAACCGGCGTAGGCGTGCGGCCGACGACCGACCGAGATTTGGCCGAAGCGATGATCTGAGGCATACTGTTCGGGTTGCCTTGCGCCGGGTTCGCGCCTGGACGGGCATACGACCAGCGCCCAAACGGGCGCGTCCGGTCCCATCCTTATCGGCGACGAATTTTGGCCGCGGATGAGGCTGCGTGCGGGTGACACACCCGACCGCGGGGGCCGGTGGACCACGACAGGTAAACAGCGGCGCATTAACCGGCGCGACGCTCGATCGGCCTCAGACGGCCGAGTCGAAGCGCGCCGGGGGCACCAGGCCCGAATACGGGTCTCAAGAGGAGTGAGGGTAGGAGAAGCGTGGCGGGACAGAAGATCCGCATCAGGCTTAAGGCCTACGACCATGAGGCCATCGACGCCTCGGCGCGCAAGATCGTCGAGACCGTCGTCCGTACGGGTGCCAGCGTCGTAGGGCCGGTGCCGCTGCCGACCGAGAAGAACGTGTATTGCGTCATCCGCTCCCCGCATAAGTACAAGGACTCGCGGGAGCACTTCGAGATGCGTACGCACAAGCGGTTGATCGACATTCTTGATCCGACGCCGAAGACCGTTGACGCGCTGATGCGCATCGATCTTCCGGCCAGTGTCGACGTCAACATCCAGTAGGAGATCCAGAACTCATGGCAAGAAAAGGCATTCTGGGTACCAAGCTGGGCATGACGCAGGTGTTCGACGAGAACAACCGGGTCGTGCCGGTGACTGTGGTCAAGGCGGGGCCCAACGTGGTGACGCGCATCCGCACCCCGGAGCTCGACGGCTACAGCGCCGTGCAGTTGGCCTACGGCGAAATCAGCCCACGGAAAGTCAACAAGCCCGTCACGGGCCAGTACGCCGCCGCGGGTGTGAACCCGCGCCGTCACTTGGCTGAGCTGCGTTTGGACAACCCCGACGCGGCAGCCGAATACGAGGTCGGCCAGGAGCTGACGGCCGAGATCTTCGCCGACGGCGCCTATGTCGACGTGACCGGTACCTCCAAGGGCAAGGGCTTCGCCGGCACGATGAAGCGCCACGGCTTCCGCGGCCAGGGCGCCAGCCACGGTGCTCAGGCGGTGCACCGCCGTCCGGGTTCGATCGGTGGCTGTGCCACTCCCGCGCGCGTCTTCAAGGGCACGCGGATGGCGGGCCGGATGGGTAGCGACCGGGTGACCGTCCAGAACCTGGTGGTGCACAAGGTCGATGCCGAGAACGGCGTGCTGTTGATCAAGGGTGCGGTCCCCGGCCGCACCGGCGGACTCGTCGTGGTCCGCAGCGCGGTCAAACGAGGTGAAAAGTAATGGCAGCGGTAAAGATTGACGTAAAGACGCCGGACGGCAAGGTCGACGGCTCCATCGAGCTGCCCGCCGAATTGTTCGACGCCCCGGCCAATATCGCGTTGATGCACCAGGTGGTCACCGCGCAACGGGCCGCGGCCCGCCAGGGCACGCACTCGACCAAGACACGCGGCGAGGTCAGCGGTGGTGGCCGTAAGCCCTACCGGCAGAAGGGCACCGGACGCGCGCGGCAGGGTTCGACCCGCGCCCCGCAGTTCGCCGGTGGTGGTGTCGTGCACGGTCCCAAGCCGCGCGACTACAGCCAGCGCACGCCCAAGAAGATGATCGCGGCCGCATTGCGCGGTGCGCTGTCCGACCGGGCCCGCAACGGCCGCATCCACGCGGTCACCGAGCTGGTGTCGGGTCAGACTCCGTCTACCAAGAACGCCAAGGCATTTCTGAGCACGCTGACCGATCGCAAGCGGGTGCTGGTCGTCGTCGGCCGCACCGACGAGGCCGGTAGCAAGAGCGTGCGCAACCTGCCCGGTGTGCACATCCTGGCGCCCGACCAGCTCAACACCTACGACGTGCTGCTCTCCGACGACGTGGTGTTCAGCGTCGAGGCGCTCAACGCCTACATCTCCGCAGCAAGGGGAACGGCTGACAACAATGATGTGGAGGTTTCGGCCTGATGGCGACCGTCACTGACCCACGCGACATCATCCTGGCTCCGGTCATCTCCGAGAAGTCCTACGCACTGCTCGACGACAACGTGTACACCTTCGTGGTGCGCCCCGATTCGAACAAGACGCAGATCAAGATCGCTATCGAGAAGATCTTCTCCGTCAAGGTCGCATCGGTGAACACCGCGAACCGGCAGGGCAAGCGGAAGCGCGCCCGGACCGGGTTCGGCAAGCGCAAGGGCACCAAGCGCGCGATTGTCACCCTGGCCCCGGGCAGCAAGCCGATTGACCTTTTCGGAGCACCGGCCTAGCCGCGCGCGAGAAAGAGACCTGATAAGACATGGCAATTCGCAAATACAAGCCGACGACCCCCGGTCGTCGCGGCGCGAGCGTGTCCGACTTCGCCGAGATCACTCGTACGGAGCCGGAGAAGTCGTTGGTGCGCCCGCTGCACGGTCATGGCGGACGCAATGCCCACGGCCGCATCACCACTCGTCATAAGGGTGGTGGTCACAAGCGTGCCTACCGGGTGATCGACTTCCGGCGCAACGACAAAGACGGCGTCAACGCGAAGGTCGCGCACATCGAGTACGACCCCAACCGCACCGCCAACATCGCGCTGCTGCACTTCCTGGATGGCGAGAAGCGCTACATCATTGCCCCGCAGGGACTCTCGCAGGGCGATGTGGTGGAATCCGGCGCCAACGCCGACATCAAGCCCGGCAACAACCTGCCGTTGCGCAACATCCCGGCCGGTACGTTGGTCCACGCCGTGGAGCTGCGTCCGGGCGGTGGCGCCAAGCTGGCGCGGTCGGCCGGGTCCAGCATCCAGTTGCTCGGTAAAGAGGGCGCCTACGCGTCGCTGCGTATGCCCAGCGGTGAGATCCGCCGTGTCGACGTGCGCTGCCGCGCCACCGTCGGCGAGGTGGGCAACGCCGAGCAGGCAAACATCAACTGGGGCAAGGCCGGTCGTATGCGCTGGAAGGGCAAGCGTCCGACGGTCCGTGGTGTCGTGATGAACCCGGTGGACCACCCGCACGGTGGTGGTGAGGGCAAGACCTCCGGTGGTCGCCACCCAGTCAGCCCGTGGGGTAAGCCCGAGGGCCGTACCCGCCAGCCGAACAAGCCCAGTAACAAGCTCATCGTCCGACGTCGGCGTACCGGCAAGAAGCACGGGCGCTAGGAAGTCGAGGAACAAGCCATGCCACGCAGCCTGAAGAAGGGTCCGTTCGTAGACGACCACCTGCTCAAAAAGGTGGACGTGCAGAACGAGAAGAACAGCAAGCAGGTCATCAAGACCTGGTCGCGTCGTTCGACGATCATTCCGGATTTCATTGGCCACACCTTCGCCGTGCACGACGGCCGCAAGCACGTCCCGGTGTTCGTCACCGAGTCGATGGTCGGCCACAAGCTCGGTGAGTTCGCGCCGACGCGCACCTTCAAGGGCCACATCAAGGACGACCGAAAGGCCAAGCGCCGATGAGCACCACGACGACTGAATATCCGTCGGCCGTCGCCAAAGCACGGTTCGTGCGGGTATCGCCGACCAAAGCGCGCCGGGTGATCGACCTGGTGCGCGGCAAATCCGTGGCCGACGCGCTCGACATCTTGCGCTGGGCGCCGCAGGCCGCCAGTGAGCCGGTCGCCAAGGTGATCGCCAGTGCCGCGGCCAACGCGCAGAACAACAACGGCCTGGACCCGACCACCCTGGTGGTCGCCACGGTCTACGCCGACGATGGCCCGACCGCCAAGCGCATCCGGCCGCGCGCCCAGGGCCGTGCGTTCCGGATCCGCCGGCGCACCAGCCACATCACCGTCGTGCTGGAAAGCCGCCCGGGCAAGGACCAGCAGTCCTCGAAGTCGTCGCGGGCTCGTCGCGCCGAGGGCAGCAAGGCCGCCGCGAAGGCACCGGCCAAGAAGGCTGGTTCTGGTCCAAAGGCCAACGCGCCCGCCAAGAAGGCGCCCGCGGCCAAGAAGGCGCCCGCGAAAAAGGCAGCGCCTAAATCTGAAGCCAAGACGTCTGAGACTTCTGACGCGAAGGGAGGCTCAGACTAGTGGGCCAGAAGATCAATCCGCACGGCTTCCGGTTGGGGATTACCACCGACTGGAAGTCCCGCTGGTACGCCGACAAGCAGTACGCCGACTACGTCAAGGAAGACGTAGCGATCCGTCGGCTGCTGTCCACCGGTCTGGAGCGCGCCGGCATCGCCGACGTGGAGATCGAGCGCACCCGCGACCGCGTCCGGGTCGACATCCACACCGCGCGTCCCGGCATCGTCATCGGCCGCCGCGGCACCGAGGCTGACCGAATCCGTGCGGATCTGGAGAAGCTGACCGGCAAGCAGGTCCAGCTGAACATCCTCGAGGTCAAAAACCCGGAGTCGCAAGCACAATTGGTGGCCCAAGGTGTGGCCGAGCAGCTGAGCAACCGCGTGGCGTTCCGTCGTGCGATGCGTAAGGCCATCCAGTCGGCGATGCGTCAGCCCAACGTCAAGGGCATCCGGGTGCAGTGCTCGGGCCGCCTCGGTGGCGCCGAGATGAGCCGCTCCGAGTTCTATCGCGAGGGGCGCGTGCCACTGCACACCCTGCGCGCCGACATCGACTACGGCCTGTACGAGGCCAAGACCACCTTCGGCCGGATCGGTGTGAAGGTGTGGATCTACAAGGGCGACATCGTCGGTGGCAAGCGCGAATTGGCCGCTGCCGCACCGGCAGGTGCCGACCGTCCGCGTCGCGAACGGCCGTCGGGCACCCGCCCGCGCCGCAGCGGCGCATCGGGTACCACGGCCACCAGCACTGAGGCTGGACGGGCCGCCGGCGCCGAGGAAAGCACGGCGTCCGCCGCGGCCGAAAGTGCGCCTGCCCCTGAACCGCAGAGCACGGAGAGCTGAACATGTTGATTCCCCGCAGAGTCAAGCACCGCAAGCAGCACCATCCCCGCCAGCGCGGCATCGCCAGCGGTGGCACGGAGGTGAACTTCGGCGACTTCGGCATCCAGGCCCTCGAGCACGCCTACGTCACCAACCGGCAGATCGAGTCCGCGCGTATCGCGATCAACCGCCACATCAAGCGTGGCGGCAAGGTGTGGATCAACGTCTTCCCGGACCGGCCGCTGACCAAGAAGCCCGCGGAAACCCGGATGGGTTCCGGTAAAGGCTCCCCGGAGTGGTGGGTCGTCAACGTCAAGCCGGGCCGGGTGCTGTTCGAGCTCAGCTACCCCAACGAGCAGACCGCCCGGGAAGCGCTGACCCGGGCAATCCACAAGTTGCCGATCAAGGCACGCATCATCACCCGAGAGGATCAGTTCTGATGGCAGTGGGCATTTCGCCTGGCGAACTGCGTGAGCTCACCGACGAGGAGCTGACCGATCGCCTGCGCGAATCCAAGGAGGAGCTGTTCAACCTCCGCTTCCAAATGGCGACGGGACAGCTCAGCAACAACCGCCGACTGCGCACGGTGCGTTCGGAAATCGCCCGTGTGTACACGGTGCTGCGTGAACGAGAGCTGGGCCTGGCGTCCGGACCCGACGGTAAGGAATCGTGATGGCAGAAGCTAAGGCCGCCCCCAAGAAGGCCGCCGCGAAGGATGGCGCTTCGAAAGAGAAGGGCCCCCAGCGCACTCCGGCCAACCCGAAGACACGTGGCCGGCGCAAGACGCGCATCGGCTACGTGGTGAGCGACAAGATGCAGAAGACCATCGTGGTCGAGCTGGAAGACCGGATGCGTCACGCGCTGTACGGCAAGATCATCCGGACGACCAAGAAGGTCAAGGCGCACGACGAGGACAGCGTCGCCGGCGTCGGCGACCGCGTCTCGCTGATGGAGACGCGCCCGACGTCGGCCACCAAGCGGTGGCGTCTCGTCGAGGTGCTGGAAAAGGCCAAGTAACTCCAAGCAAACACGGAACGCCCGGGACCTCACGGTCTCGGGCGTTTCGCTTTGAGGCGTAACGCCACTGCGAAAAAAGATCGGAATTCTCGCAGCGGCGTTACGCTCGGCGCATGTCCCCTGAATTCAACGGCAAGGTCGAGCTGGACATTCGCGATTCGGAGCCGGACTGGGGTCCGTACGCGGCGCCGACCGCGCCGGAGAACTCGCCGAACATCCTCTATCTGGTGTGGGATGACACCGGCATCGCGACCTGGGACTGCTTCGGCGGCCTGGTCGAGATGCCCGCCATGACGCGGATTGCCGAGCGCGGCATCCGGCTATCGCAGTTCCACACCACCGCGCTGTGCTCACCGACCCGGGCGTCGCTGCTGACCGGCCGCAACGCCACCACGGTGGGGATGGCCACCATCGAGGAATTCACCGATGGCTTCCCGAACTGCAACGGCCGGATCCCGACCGACACCGCGCTGGTCTCCGAGGTTCTCGCCGAACGTGGTTACAACACTTACTGTGTCGGCAAGTGGCACCTCACCCCGCTCGAAGAGTGCAGCATGGCCTCGACGAAACGGCACTGGCCCACCTCGCGCGGTTTCGAGCGGTTCTACGGATTCATGGGCGGTGAGACCGACCAGTGGTACCCCGACCTGGTCTACGACAACCACCCGGTGAACCCGCCCGGCACACCCGACGACGGCTACCACCTGTCCAAGGACATCGCCGACAAGACCATCGAATTCATCCGCGACGCCAAGGTGATCGCGCCCGAAAAGCCCTGGTTCAGCTACGTGTGCCCCGGCGCGGGACACGCCCCGCATCACGTCTTCTCCGAGTGGGCCGACAAGTACGCCGGCCGGTTCGACATGGGCTACGAACGCTACCGCGAGATCGCGCTGGAGAAGCAGAAGTCGATGGGAATCGTGCCGCCGGACACCGAGCTGTCCCCGGTCAATCCGTACCTGGACGTCAAGGGACCCAACGGTGAGGCGTGGCCGGTGCAGGACACGGTGCGACCGTGGGATTCGCTCAACGACGAAGAGAAGAAGCTGTTTTCCCGGATGGGCGAGGTGTTCGCCGGCTTCCTGAGCTACACCGACGCCCAGATCGGCCGCATCCTGGACTATCTCGAGGAGTCCGGCCAGCTGGACAACACCATCATCGTGGTGATCTCCGACAACGGTGCCAGCGGCGAGGGCGGTCCGAACGGATCGGTGAACGAGGGCAAGTTCTTCAACGGCTACATCGACACCGTCGAGGAGAGCATGAAGCTCTTCGATCACCTCGGCGGACCGGAGACCTACAACCACTACCCGATCGGGTGGGCGATGGCCTTCAACACGCCCTACAAGCTCTACAAGCGCTACGCCTCGCATGAGGGCGGTATCGCCGATTCGGCAATCATCTCGTGGCCCAACGGAATTGCGGCACACGGAGAGGTTCGCGACACCTATGTCAATGTTTCCGACATCACTCCGACCGTCTACGACCTGCTGAACATGACAGCGCCGGAGACCGTCAAGGGCATCACGCAGAAGCCGCTGGACGGCGTGAGCTTCAAAGCCGCCCTTGCGGATCCGACCGCGAACACCGGAAAGCAGACGCAGTTCTACACGATGCTGGGCACCCGCGGGATCTGGCACAACGGCTGGTTCGCCAACACCGTGCACGCCGCCACCCCGGCGGGCTGGTCGCACTTCGATGCCGACAGGTGGGAGTTGTTCCACATCGAGGCCGACCGCAGCCAGTGTCACGACCTGGCCGCCGAGCAACCCGAGAAGCTGGAAGAGCTTAAGGCGCTGTGGTTTTCCGAGGCCGCAAAGTACAACGGTCTGCCGTTGTCGGACCTGAACCTGATGGAGACCATGACCCGCTTCCGGCCGTATCTGGTGGGGGAGCGGACCGGCTACGTCTACTACCCGGATTGCGCGGACGTCGGAATCGGCGCCGCCGCCGAAATCCGCGGCCGCTCGTTCGGCGTGCTGGCCGACGTGCACGTGGATACCGCCGGCGCCGAAGGGGTGCTGTTCAAGCAGGGCGGCGCGCACGGCGGACACGTGCTCTTCATCCAGGACGGCCGCCTGCACTACGTCTACAACTTTCTGGGCGAGCGCCAGCAGCTGGTTTCCTCCTCGGGCGCGGTGCCGTTGGGCAGACGCCTGCTCGGCGTCAGCTACGTACGGACCGGAACCGTGGAGAACAGCCACACACCGCTGGGTGACGTCACCATGTTCATCGGCGACGAGGTGGTCGGGACTCTCGCGGGGGTGGTCACGCACCCGGGAACGTTCGGGTTGGCGGGTGCCGGTATCACCGTCGGCCGAAACGGCGGTTCCGGAGTTTCCAGCCGTTACAAGGCGCCGTTCACCTTCACCGGAGGCACCATCGCAGCGGTCACCGTCGACCTGTCCGGGCGGCCCTACCAGGACGTGGAAATCGAACTTGCGCTTGCATTTTCGCGCGACTGAGCACAGAAGGCGAGCTAAGCCTGTCGCGCTTGCCGCGGCGGGCGTGATGTGTGTGCTGGCATGCGCGGTCGCGGGGTGCGGAAAAACCACCGGCGGCAACGCCGTTCGGTCGGCCACCACGGCGTCGTCAACGACGACGCCTAGCGCAACGCGCCGGTCCGACCCTGCCGAGCCGGTGCCCGGCGTGGAGGCCACAGTGCCCGATCACATTCCGCCCAACGCCCTGGCGTGCTTGCCGTCGGCCACCGGCAAGGGCCTGATGACCACGGCTTCGATTTCGGATCCGGTGGCGCCCAAACTCACGGTGCCGCTGCCCGCGGGCTGGAACTCGGCCCCCGGCACCGGAAATGTGGCACTGACCGCGACCGGGCCGGGCGGGTTGTCGTCCACGGTGACCATCACCCCGACCGACCTCACTCCCGGCGGGGCGTTCTTGCGCTACGGCGCCGACCTGCGCACCGCCAAGCCGGGCGTGCAGGTCAGCGTTGACGCGGCTCAATTCTGCGGCTACAGCAGCCAGTTGCTCAGCGGCAGCCTCGGCGGAGCCGGTGGCGTCGCCTTCGCCGATCGCATCACCCACATCTGGACGAACACCAAGGCATTTCTGGTGGCCGTCCATCTGGAGGGGCCCGCGAGTGCGCCCGGGTTCAGCGCGGCGAAATCCACGGTGATGCAGCAATTTGCGGTCGTTATCCCCTGAAACAGGGTGCCCGACTGCTAGCATCTGACCCCGTGCCTGCCGGGAAAGGCGTCAAACTATCCGTTCTACTCGTGGTGGTGATGTCCGATGACTGCTGAAGCTCCGCCGCAGCCGCCCAAACCCGACTCGCGCGGTCGGCAAATCGCGATCGCCTTCGGGATTCTGGTAGCCCTCATCAGCGTCTACGTCCTATCCCTGATCGCGGTGCATCTGTTGGCCAAATCGGCACCGCCGCTTCCTGCCGTGGATTTCAGCAAGGTCGAGGCCGAGGACAGCGTCGTGCAGGTGAACCTGAGCGAGCTGAAAACCGTGGCGAATCGCCTGACGGTGAATGTGCTTGTCTACCCGAAAGATTCGCTTTACGACAAGAACTTCGGGGTGTTGACCACCGACGCGGCCGTGCGACTGTATCCCGATAACGACCTGGGCGACCTGCAGTACCCGGTAGGAAAAGCGCCGGCTCAACTCACCACCACGATTGAGGCGCGCGGTGATCCCGGTAACTGGCCATTCGACTCATACACGACGCAAGTCATCGCGGCAGACGTGTTCACCGGAACGGGCCAGAACCGCGAAAAGGCGCCAGCCCGTGTGGAAGTGACCGGAAGGCTGGACGGTTGGGACGCTAGTGTCACCCGCGTTCACGACCCTGACGATGCCGACCCCAATGTCTTGGACAATGTGGTCATCACGCTGCACCGGGCCAAGGGCCCGCTGATCTTCGACGTTGGTGTGTGCCTGGTGCTCATCGCCCTGCCGATCTTGGCGTTGTGGGTGGCCATTCCGATGGCTTTGGGCAGGACCTCGTTCATTGCGCCGTTCATCACCTGGTACGGCGCGATGCTGTTCGCTATCGTCCCGCTGCGCAACATCCTGCCCGGCAATCCTCCGTATGGATCCTGGATCGACCAAGCGATCGTGCTATGGGTATTGATAGGCCTCGTCGCCGCCATGACGATCTTCGTCTCCGCCTGGTGGCGGCATCGAGATCGAAAGTCGCCGACGAAGACCTAGAGCCCGAAAAGCCTTAGCCCGCATTCGCTATCGGCGCAGAGGTGATGGCGTCGATGGCCGTGAAGACTCGCGACTGGAAATCGGGCGGCAACGGGATGTAGCCGTTCTTGTCCAGGTCGGCCTGGCCCGGGCCGACGGCCGCCTGCAGGAAGGCCTTGACCGCCTGGCCGACGTTGGCGTCGGGATATTTCGAGCAGACGATCTCGTAGGTGACCATCACGATCGGGTACACGTCCGGCTGGGTGGGGTTGTAGAAGGATGTGGTATCCAGCACGAGGTCGTTACCCTTGCCGATGATCTTGGCGTTGGTGATGGTCTTGCCGACGGTGTCGGCGCCGATGCGCACCGGGCGCAAGGATTTCCGGCTCGCCGGGGTCTTGATCTGGGCGGCGAACAGTCCCTCCGCCATGGCGAACGACAACTCGTTGTAGGAGATCGCGCCCTCGGTGTTCTTCACCTCCGCCGAAGTGCCGATGTTGCCGTGGGCGCTGCTGCCGACGCCACCGTTGAAGATCTTGCCGGTGCCCTTATCCCAGGCCCCGCCGGCCGCGGCCTGCAAGTAAGCCTGGAAGTGGGCGGTGGTGCCGGATGGGTCGGCGCGGTAGACGACGTGGATGTTCTCCGGCGGCATCGAGGCGTTCATCGCGGTGATGGCCGGATCATCCCAGCGCGTGATGCTGCCGTTGAAAATCCGGGCGAGCGTGGGCGCGTCGAGTACCAGCGAGTCAATGGCGTTGAGGTTGTATGTGATAGCGATCGGGCCGAACACCACGGGCAGGTTCCAGGCATCGGCGCCGCCGCAGCGCTGCTTGGCAGCCGCGTATTGGTCACCGGACAGGGGTAAGTCGGACCCGGCGAAATCGGTCTTGCCCGCGAGGAAGTCGGCGACGCCGGCGCCCGAAGCGTTTGCGGTGTAGCTGAGATTTTGTCCCTTGCAGGCCTTCGCGTACGCATCGACGAATCGCTTCATCGCATTTGCCTGCGCGGTCGAACCGCTCGCGGTGAGGTCCTGTTTACCGCCGCAATCCACCCGCGATCCGTTGGCATAAGACAGAGAGGTGTGGGGTTTGCCGCATCCGGAGAGCACCAGTGCGGCCGCGGTCAGCACGCTTATGGCGACAGCCGGTCTGTTGTGCTTCACGTTGATTGCCTCCTCAGGAACGGCAGTGGTGAGACCCGCCTTGGGCTGTGGCCGAGGTCTAGCGATGCGACGTTTTTCGTGGCAGCCGTGACCTGGGGTGACCGCATAAACCGGATCAGGGCCTGGCAGTTGTGCACTCAGTCTCCGGCGGCATAGATGTCGGGCAGGTTTGTGCGCATAGCCGAGACGACCACGACGGCGCCCGGCATCGGCGGCGAGCCCGGTTTCGGGGTGCATGTCCACCCCGCTTTCGACACACCTCGACATTTACAGCTATCGAAGCGACGCGCAAACAAACACCAGATGAAATGAAGATTGCACGGCCTATCGCGGTGACGGGAACCTCAAGCCAATTTGCGAAAAATCGCATTTCGCACGCGATCGGCATGGGGTGACTACCATCTGAGTTTGTGTCGTCTTCGGTTAGCTGGAATCGCCCAGCGAATGTGAGTACGTTGCGAATCGTCCGCCGCGGTGGTGCGCAATGACCACCCAGACCCCGCCAACGCACGCCGCCCCGCCGCCGCCCAAACCTAAAGGCCGCTTGCTCCTCGGTCTGGGAGTTCTCGTTGCTCTCATTGTGGTCTACGGCTTGTCGTTGTTCGGCTTTCATCTCCTGGGAGAGTCGGCGGCGCCCCTGAAGGCCCCGGATCTCAACGCGGCCGACGACACCGTCGTTCTGATACGCCTCGACGAACTCAAGACCGTCGCCAATCGCCTCGGGGTGAAGGTGCTCGTGTACCCGCAGGAGGCCATGTGGGACTCGCGCCTGGACGTCTTGAAACAGGACACGGCGGTGCGGATGGATCCGCCGAACGACCTGGGGGACCTGGCCTATCCGGCGGGGAAGTCGCCCGCACAGGTGGCCACCACGGTCGAGGCCCACGGTGACCCCGAGATCTGGCCCTTCGACTCCTACCAGACCGACACCCTCTCGGCCGACGTACTCGTCGGGTCTGGTGACGACCGCAAATACAAACCCGCCCGTATCGAGGTGGCCGGAAAATTGGAAGGCTGGGACGTCAGCGTTCAACGGGTCGGCGAAGGTGGCGACAGCGTGATCATCACCCTGCAAAGGTCCAAGGCCCCGCTGATCTTCGATCTGGGAATTTGCCTGGTCCTCTTCGCACTGGCCGCCATGGCGCTGGCGGTCGTCGTTCCAATGGCGCTCGGTAAGCGGAAGTTGGTGCCCCCGTTCGGCGGGTGGTTCGCCGCGCTGCTGTTCGCGGTCATCCCGATTCGCAATTTCCTGCCGGGGGCCCCACCGCCGGGTGCCTGGATCGACCAAGCGCTGGTGATCTGGGTGCTGATCGCACTCGTCGCGGCGATGATGACCTACATGTTCACGTGGTACAAGAAGTCGGACTAGTGCGCGGGGTTTGACAGGTTCGGTGCGCCCTACGCTGAAGTGGTGCTCACCGAGTTGGTCGATCTCCCCGGCGGTACCTTCCGCATGGGCTCGACGAGCTTCTATCCGGAAGAGGCTCCGATCCACACGGTGACCGTGAGCGCGTTTGCGGTGGAGCGACACCCGGTGACCAATGCGCAATTTGCCGAATTCGTCGACGCCACAGGCTATGTCACAGTCGCTGAGCAGCCGATCGATCCGGCGCTATACCCCGGGGTGGGCCCCAGCGAGCTGCGCGCGGGCGCGATGGTTTTCCGTCCCACGCCGGGCCCCGTCGACCTGCGGGACTGGCGGCAATGGTGGGACTGGATGCCGGGCGCGTATTGGCGTCATCCCTTCGGACCGGACAGCGATGCCGCGGACCGGGCCGATCACCCGGTCGTACAGGTCGCGTATCCGGACGCCGCCGCCTACGCGCGATGGGCCGGGCGCCGGCTGCCGACCGAAGCCGAGTGGGAGTATGCGGCCCGCGGCGGGAGCGTGACCACCTATGCCTGGGGCGACGAGCCCCATCCCGACGGGCAGCTGATGGCCAACACCTGGCAGGGCAGCTTCCCGTACCGCAACGACGGTGCGCTCGGTTGGGTGGGAACGTCGCCGGTGGAGATGTTCCCGCCCAACGGGTTTGGGCTGCACGACATGATCGGCAACGTCTGGGAGTGGACCACCACCCAGTTTTCCGCGCACCATCGCCTCGATCAGCCGCCGAAGGCCTGTTGTGCGCCATCGGGACCCGCGGACCCGGCCGTCAGCCAGACATTGAAGGGCGGTTCGCACCTGTGTGCGCCGGAATACTGCCACCGCTACCGTCCGGCGGCCCGGTCGCCGCAATCGCAGGACACCGCCACCACCCATATCGGGTTTCGCTGCGTGGCCGATCGCGAAACTGCCGCCTTGCGTTAACGCCGCCTTTCGCGCAGGTGACAAAAGCCCCTCTGGCAAGGGATTTCGCTGCGCGGGCGACATCGATATTCGCTACCATTCGCCCGTGTCGCCCCTGACTGCCGGACTTCGCCAGCGCGTTGCTGGCCGGGATCAATGACCACCGAAACTCCGCAGGCTGCGGCGCCCCCCGAGCCGGACAAGCCGCGGAAATCGGGGGGCCCGTTCGGCTTTCTCAACAGGCACCGGCCGCGCATCTCACTCGGCGTGTTCATTCTGGCGATAGTCATCGGTGCCTACGGGTTTTCGCTGTTCGGTGTGCACTATCTGCAGCGATCGGAGGGCCCGCTTCCGCCGCTGGACCTGAGCCAGGGTGGGGGCAATGACACGATCGTGCAGCTGCGCCTGGACGATCTCAAAACCACTGCGAATCGGCTCAAGGTGGATGTGCTCGTCTATCCTCCGGATTCGTTGTACGACAATCGATTCGACGTGCTGAAGACCGACGTCGCGGTGCGCCTGTATCCGACGAGCGACCTCGGAGATCTGCAATTCCCTAAGGGGAAGGCGCCGGCGCAGGTGGAAACCACCATCGAAGCCCACGGTGATCCCGCCAACTGGCCGTTCGATACCTACAAAACCGAGAAGATCTCGGCCGACACGATCATCGGCTCCGGCGATGATCGCAAAAAAATACCCGCCCGCGTCGAAGTGACCGGGGGTCTGGATGGCTGGGACGTCGACGTCAACCGCGTCGACGAAACGAGCGACGTGAACTCGCGCGGCCTGGACGACGCGCAGCTGGTGATCACCCTCAAGCGGGCCAAGGGGCCGTTGGTCTTCGACATCTTCATCTGCGTCGTGCTGGTCACCCTGCCGACCCTGGCGCTGTTGGTGGCCATTCCGATGGCTATGGGCAGGAGAAAGTTCGTGCCGCCGTTCGGCACTTGGTATGCCGCGATGCTGTTCGCGATCGTCCCGCTGCGCAACATCCTGCCGGGTTCGCCACCGCCGGGTTCCTGGATCGACCAGGCCGTCGTGCAATGGGTGCTGATCGCGTTGGTGGTGGCGATGAGCCTCTACATCTTCTCCTGGGTTCGGCAAGGGGACTGACCCGCGACGCGGTTGTCCACGGGCCGAAAGTTTCGGCTGTTTGGTGTCGGGCGGATATGGCAAAATCGAACTCATGTTCGAGGTGGCGGCCTGGTTCGATGAGTTGTTCGAGCGGCGGTATCCATCGACGACGGCGGAGTCGGCGGAGCTGGTGGATCGGATTTGCTCGTCGTCGCGGGCGGAGAACCGGGCGGCGGCCGAGCAACTGGCCGCGATCGGCGACTTGTTGGCCTATCGGCTGACACGCTGCTCGGACACCGAGGCGTGGGCCGTCGACACCGAGGAGGCGGTCGCTGCTGAGCTGGCAGCGGCGTTGCGCATCGGTCAAGGGCTGGCGGCGAGTCGGCTGCGGTATGCCCGCGCCATGCGTGAGCGGCTGCCAAAGGTGGCAGACGTCTTCAAAGCCGGAGACATCGACTACCGCATGTTTCAGACGATCGTGTATCGCACGGATTTGATTACCGATCGTGAGTTGTTGGCGGCGGTGGATGCAGAGTTGGCCGTCAAGGTGCCGCGGTGGCCGTCGATGACGCTGAGTCGGTTGGCCGGGCAGGTGGACAAGATCGTGGTCCAGGCCGACGCCGACGCGGTGCGGCGGCGCAAACAGCGCCACGCCGATCGGGAGCTCTGGATCGGGGATGTCGACGGCGGGATGTCGGAGATCCACGGCAGCCTGTTCAGCCCTGATGCGCATGCTCTGGACAAGCGATTGAATGCGCTGGCGGCCACGGTCTGTGAGCACGATCCCCGCAGCCGTGAGCAGCGCCGCGCCGACGCCTTGGGCGCGCTGGCGGCAGCGGCTGATCGGCTGGGCTGTCGCTGTGGTCGGCCCGACTGCGCTGCCGGAAAGCGGCCTGCCGCAACACCTGTGGTGATTCACGTGATTGCCGAGCAATCCTCGATCAACGGCTTCGGCTCGGCGCCCGCATCCGAGGTGAGCGCCGACGGTCTCATCACACCCGAACTTATTGAGCAGCTGGCCCAGTCCGCCAAGCTGGTCCCACTCATCCACCCGGTCGATGCCTTGCCCGAGCCGGGGTATGTGCCGTCGGCGGCGCTGGCCGATTTCGTGCGCTGCCGGGATTTGACGTGCCGCTGGCCTGGCTGCGACCGCCCCGCGGTGCACTGCGATCTCGACCATACGATCCCCTACGCAATGGGTGGGCCGACGCACGCGTCGAATTTGAAGTGCTATTGCCGCACACATCACTTGATCAAAACGTTTTGGGGGTGGCGTGATACGCAGTTGCCCGACGGAACGGTGATTCTGACCTCACCCGCGGGGCGAACCTATGTCACCACACCGGGCAGCGCGCTGCTTTTTCCGAGTTTGTGTTTGTCCACGGGCGGTGTGCCGGCCCCGGAAGCGGACCCGCCGATCGACTACTGCGGCGATCGGACCGCGATGATGCCAAAACGCCGCCGCACCCGCGCGCAATACCGCGCTCACCGCATCGCCACCGAACGCCGACACAATCGCGACGCGCGCAAACCCCGGCGGGCCGAGCGCCTGGCCAACGTCGGGCCGGGCCCACCGGAAACCGACGACGACCCACCACCTTTTTAGGTGGCGATCCGCTCGCCCGGCGAGCGACCCACTGCGCGCTGGCTGGTCGCTGATCCCGCTTCGGCCGGAATTTGGCGCTGAGCAGGTCTTCACCTAGACTCTAGGGGTTGCCTTGGGCAGACCTCGGCCGGTGCGTGCAAGCGTCACAGGCCCCGCGTGCCCTTCGGTGACAAAGACCGCGCACGTCAGGTTTGTGGTGGGCCTTGCTTTTCGGAGGTTCTCCGAGGTGTTCTCCTGCCGTGCACACGTGAACTCAGTCAGGAGATCGAGTGATTCAGCAGGAATCGCGGCTGAAGGTCGCCGACAACACCGGCGCCAAGGAGATCTTGTGTATCCGGGTGCTCGGTGGCTCGTCGCGACGCTACGCCGGCATCGGTGATGTCATCGTCGCCACCGTCAAGGACGCGATCCCCGGCGGCAACGTCAAGCGCGGCGACGTCGTCAAGGCCGTCGTGGTGCGCACCGTCAAGGAGCGCCGGCGTTCCGACGGCAGCTACATCAAGTTCGACGAGAACGCCGCGGTGATCATCAAGCCCGACAACGATCCCCGCGGGACCCGCATCTTCGGGCCCGTCGGGCGTGAACTGCGCGAGAAGCGATTCATGAAAATCATCTCGCTGGCTCCGGAGGTTTTGTAGATGAAGGTCAAAAAGGACGACACCGTCCTGGTGATCGCGGGCAAGGACAAGGGCGCCAAAGGCAAAGTGCTGAAGGTTTACCCGGAGCGCAACCGCGTGCTGGTCGAGGGTGTCAACGCGATCAAGAAGCACACGGCGGTTTCCACCAACCAGCGCGGAGCCCGGTCGGGCGGAATTGTCACCCAGGAAGCGCCGATCGACGTCTCCAACGTGATGGTGGTCGACTCCGACGGTAAGCCGACCCGCGTCGGCTACCGCCTCGACGAGGAGACCGGTAAGCGCGTCCGTATCTCCAAGCGCAACGGCAAGGACATCTGATGACCACCGCAGAGAAAGTGCAACCGCGCCTGAAAGAGCGCTACCGCAGCGAGATTCGCGATGCGTTGCACAAGGAATTCGGATACGGCAACGTCATGCAGATCCCGACCGTCACCAAGGTCGTGGTGAACATGGGCGTGGGCGACGCGGCCCGGGATGCCAAGTTGATCAACGGCGCGGTCAGCGACCTGGCGCTGATCACCGGCCAGCGACCCGAAATCCGCAAGGCCCGCAAGTCCATCGCGCAGTTCAAGCTGCGCGAGGGCATGCCGATCGGTGCCCGGGTCACCCTGCGGGGAGACCGGATGTGGGAGTTCCTCGACCGGCTCACTTCCATTGCGCTGCCGCGTATTCGTGACTTCCGCGGGCTTTCGCCCAAGCAGTTCGACGGTGTCGGCAACTACACCTTCGGCCTGGCCGAGCAGTCGGTGTTCCACGAGATCGACGTGGACAAGATCGACCGGGTCCGCGGCATGGACATCAACGTCGTCACCTCGGCGACGACCGACGACGAAGGGCGAGCGCTGTTGCGGGCCCTTGGCTTTCCGTTCAAGGAGAACTGACTAGATGGCTAAGAAGGCATTGGTAAACAAGGCCAACCGCAAGCCCAAGTTCGCGGTGCGCGGCTACACCCGCTGCCAAAGGTGCGGTCGTCCGCGTGCGGTGTTCCGCAAATTCGGGCTGTGCAGGATCTGCCTGCGCGAGATGGCGCATGCGGGCGAGTTGCCCGGCGTGCAAAAGAGCAGCTGGTAACAGGCACAGGACGAGAGACCACTCCAGAACAGGTGCGCGACAGGCCCGAATGGGAACCATCGCGAGGAAGGTTACAGAAGCTGTCATGACAATGACGGATCCGATCGCAGACTTTTTGACGCGTCTGCGCAACGCCAACTCGGCGTACCACGACGAGGTGACCCTGCCTCATTCGAAGATCAAGGCGAACATCGCCCAGATCCTCAAGAGCGAGGGGTACATCACCGATTTCCGGACCGAAGACGCTCGGGTCGGCAAATCGTTGGTGGTGCAGCTCAAGTACGGGCCCAGCCGGGAGCGCAGCATCGCCGGCCTGCGGCGAGTGTCCAAGCCCGGTCTGCGGGTGTACGCGAAGTCCACCGGCCTGCCGCGCGTGCTCGGCGGGCTGGGCGTGGCGATCATCTCGACATCCTCGGGCCTGCTGACCGACCGTCAGGCCGCCAGACAGGGCGTGGGCGGCGAAGTCCTCGCGTTCGTGTGGTGAGGGGGTAACCATGTCGCGCATTGGTAAGAAGCCGATTCCGGTTCCCAACGGAGTCGACGTAACGATCGACGGCCAGAAGGTCTCGGTCAAGGGGCCCAAGGGCGCCCTCGACCTGACCGTCGCCGAGCCGATCACGGTGGCACGCAGCGAAGACGGTGCGATCGTGGTCAACCGGCCGGACGACGAGCGGGAAAACCGTTCGCTGCACGGGCTTTCGCGAACCCTGGTGTCCAACCTGGTCACCGGTGTCACGCAGGGCTACACCACCAAGATGGAGATCTTCGGGGTCGGCTACCGGGTGCAGCTCAAGGGCTCCAATCTTGAGTTCGCCCTGGGCTACAGCCACCCCGTGTTGATCGAGGCGCCCGAGGGCATCACGTTCGCAGTCGAGACGCCGACGAAGTTCAGCGTCACCGGCATCGACAAGCAGAAGGTCGGCCAGATCTCGGCGAACATCCGCCGCCTGCGTCGCCCCGACCCGTACAAGGGCAAGGGCGTGCGCTACGAGGGCGAGCAGGTCCGCCGCAAGGTCGGAAAGACAGGTAAGTAGGCATGGCGCAAAAACAAGCTACAGCCGAGCGGAAGCCGGTGGGGCAGAGCGTTTCCGGAACCCGCCGGGTCTCCCGGCTGCGTCGGCACGCCCGGCTGCGCAAGAAGATCGCTGGTACCCCGCAGCGCCCGCGGCTGGTGGTGAACCGGTCCGCACGGCACATTCACGTGCAACTGGTCAACGACGAGAACGGCACCACCGTGGCCGCCGCCTCGTCCATCGAGTCCGATGTGCGTGGACTGGACGGGGACAAGAAATCCCGCAGCGTGCGGGTCGGCCAATTGATCGCCGAGCGTGCCAAGGCCGCCGGTATCGACAGCGTGGTGTTCGACCGTGGCGGATACAGCTACGGCGGACGGATCGCGGCGCTGGCCGATGCCGCCCGCGAGAACGGATTGAAATTCTGATGACTACTGGAAGGACCGCATAATGGCGGAACAGTCGGCGGGGGGCCAAGGCCCAGACAACCGCGACAGCCGCGACTCGCGCGGTGACCGGGACGGCCGGGGTCGACGCGACGGCGGCGGCCGAGGCCGCGACCGCGACGGCGACAAGAGCAACTACCTGGAACGGGTCGTCGCCATCAACCGTGTTTCCAAGGTGGTCAAGGGTGGTCGGCGATTCAGCTTCACCGCTCTGGTCATCGTGGGAGACGGCGCCGGCATGGTCGGTGTCGGCTACGGCAAGGCCAAGGAAGTTCCGGCCGCGATCGCCAAGGGTGTGGAAGAGGCACGCAAGGGCTTCTTCCGGGTCCCGCTGATCGGCGGCACGATCACGCACCCGGTGCAGGGTGAGGCGGCGGCTGGTGTGGTGCTGCTGCGCCCGGCCAGCCCGGGTACCGGTGTGATCGCCGGCGGTGCGGCACGTGCCGTGCTGGAATGCGCCGGGGTGCACGACATCCTGGCCAAATCGCTGGGAAGCGACAACGCGATCAACGTGGTGCACGCCACGGTGGCCGCGCTCAAGCTGCTGCAGCGCCCGGAGGAGGTGGCCGCTCGTCGCGGTCTGCCGATCGAGGATGTCGCCCCGGCCGGGATGCTGAGGGCGCGACGGGAAAGTGAAGCGCTGGCCGCCAGTGCCACGCGAGAGGGAACGGCACAGCGATGAGCCAGCTGAAGATCACCCAGGTGCGTGGCACGATTGGGTCGCGCTGGAAGCAGCGCGAGTCCCTGCGCACCCTTGGCCTGCGCAAGATTCGCCAGTCGGTCCTCCGCGAGGACAACCCCCAGACCCGCGGGCTGATCGCGGTGGTGAGCCACCTGGTTGAGGTGGAGGAGACCAAATGACCATCAAGCTGCACGACCTGAAGCCGGCCGCCGGGTCGAAGAAGGCGCGCACCCGCGTCGGTCGCGGTGAGGGCTCGAAGGGCAAGACCGCCGGCCGTGGCACCAAGGGCACCAAGGCGCGCAAGAACGTGCCGGTCACCTTTGAGGGTGGCCAGATGCCGATCCACATGCGGCTGCCCAAGCTCAAGGGATTCAAGAACCGGTTCCGCACCGAATACGAGATCGTCAACGTCGGTGACGTCAGCCGGCTGTTCCCCGAGGGCGGTGCCATCGGCGTCGCCGAGCTGGTCGCCAAGGGCGCGGTTCGCAAGAACTCGTTGGTGAAGGTCCTCGGCGACGGCGAGCTGACCGTCAAGGTCGACGTGTCCGCGCACAAGTTCAGCGGCAGTGCCCGCGAGAAGATCACCGCCGCTGGCGGCTCGGCGACCGAGGTCTCCTAGCCTTCGGCCTCGGCCCCCGCGTCCGTCAGCGCGGATGCCGTACTAAGCGCTGAATCTATTGGCGCGCTTCGGTTTTCGCTCTGCTCAGGCATGCCGCGCGAGATCAGGATCGATCCGACCATCAAAGCGACGATGCTCCATGCGCGTTGCCGCCGGTCGGATTCTTCTCCGTCGAGCAGTTCGCTGATCCGGTCGATCAGTGCGATCATCTTGCGCTGGTAAGCCTCTTTGACGTCCGGTTCGGCGCGGGATACGTCGGCGCTCAGGGCGGGCATCACGCACCCTTCGGCAGCGTCGAGGCTGTGATCGGTGCTCATGTATTCGTGCAGAAACGCGATCAGGCGCGCCCGCCCCTCGGCGGGTGTCATCGCGCCCGTTTCCGACACGAACGGTTCACCCAGCCCCGCTTCGATCACCGCCTCGAGCATCGCCGTCTTGTTGGGGAAGTTCGAATAGAACGCACCCGACGTGACACCCGCGGCGGCGGCCAGCCCGTCCACCCCGACGCCGTTGAATCCGCTCGTCTTGAGTGACCGGGTGCCGGCGTGCAACAGGGCGTCGCGCGCGCGTGCCTTCTGATCTGCTGGGTATCTCACTGGTCGGTCCCTTCGGCTTGACGCTCACACCATCATAGGATAACGTCCGTTACGATAACGATCGTTATTCTACAACTTCGACGATAGGCGATTCAATGACAAGCACGCAGGCGAAAGAGTTCGCCGACTTCTTCGGCGCTCTGAGCGCGCGATCCGCCAACCCCAACTTCGACCTGGAAACGGTGCGGGACGTCATCGAGACGATGCATGTCGCCACCAGGGAGCCCGCGGGTGTCACCTACGCCGAAGTGAACGCCGGCGGCACCGAGGCACTGTGGTGCATTCCGGTCGACAGCGACCCGGACCGCGTGCTGCTGCACAACCACATGGGGGGCACCGTCGTCGCGTCCATGCACTCCGACCGCAAGGCCGCGGCGCACCTCGCGAAGGCGGCGGGCGCGCGATCCCTGGTGCTCAACTTCCGGCGCTCGCCGGAACACAAATTCCCGGCCCAGATCGATGATGTACGTAACGCCTACAACTGGCTGTTGCAGCAGGGCTATCGGCCCGAAAACATTGCCAGCGTCGGACATTCGATCGGCGGCAACTTCGCGGTCGGCCTGGCCATTGCGCTGCGCGATGAGGGGGCCGCACTGCCGGGAGCGATCGTGTCGATCTCGCCGTGGGTCGACCTGACGTTGTCGGACGAGACCTACACCAGCAATGCGGATTCCGACAGGCTGCTGTCGCGTCCACTGGCGGAGTTCTTCAGGTCGTCGTGGCTGGACGGAACCGGCGTGGATTTCGCGGACCCGCGGGTGAGTCTGCTTGGCGCCGACCTGTCCGGCCTGCCGCCGATCGCGGTGTTCTGGGGCAGCGACGAAGTGCTCGCCGGCGAGGACGCGGAGTTCGCCCGCCTTGCCGACGCGGCCGGCAATGACGTCTTGGTGCGCGAGGTCGAGGGCGGTCAGCACTCGTTCATCATCGGTGCCGGCTGGGTTCCTGAGGTCGACGCGGCGATCGCCGAGATCGGCGCCTGGCTGCAGAAGAAACTTGGCGCTGTCTAGGCCAGCTGGGGAATCACTTGGGCGGCAAGGCGTTCCATCTGCTCGCGATTTTCTCCGACGTCGAGGCCGAGGGGATTGAGCAGCAGGGTCTGCGCGCCGGCGTCGATCACCTCTTTCAGGCCGCGCGCGACGTCGTCGGGTGTGCCCGACACCGGAAACGATTCGATGCCGGGCATCTGGCCGTAGAGGCGGCCCAGCCCGTCGAGCACCCGCTCGCGGGCGCGGGCCGGGTCATCGTCGACCATCAGGTAGACGCGCTTGCTGATGGGGAAGTGCGCCGGGTCCTTCTGCTGTTCGTCGAGCTCGCGGCGCACGATCGAGACGGCGCCGGCGAACGCTTCGGTGCTCGACGCGCCCGCGCCCATGAATGCGTCACCATGGCGCACCGCCCGGGCCAGGGCCTTGGGGGCCATACCGCCGAACCAGATCGGCGGGTGCGGGCGTTGCACCGGCTTGGGCTGGAAGGGGAGATTGTCGACATCCCGGAACCGGCCGTGGAATGTCACCGTCGGCTCGTCGGACCAGGCCGCCTTCATCAACTTCAGGCCCTCGGTGAAATAGGAGATGAAGGTGTCCTTCTCGACGCCGAACGCGGCCAGCGTGGGGCCGCCACGGCCCGGTGCGACGCCGATGTCCAGCCGGCCGTGGCTGATCCGGTCGACCGTCGTCACCGCCGAGGCCAACTGAAGCGGCTCGTGCTGCGACGTCACCAGCACGGCCACCCCCAGCCGCAATCGCTCCGTGTAAGCCGCGCAATAAGCAAGCAGCTCCAACGGTGCCAGCAACGGCCCCCGGCCGATGGTCTGCTCGAGCGTCCAGATCCCTTCGAACCCGAGTTCCTCGGCGCGCAACACGTATGAGCGCAGCTCCGCCGCGTCGAAGGCGCCGTAATCGAACTGTGGGATGGCGATCGAGAACCTCACGAACTCACCCTACGGTCGTCGATCGGTACGCTGCAGAGCATGTTTGCCTTTCTGCCTTCTCTGCCCGGTGTCGACGACGTCCGTGCCCTGGCCGACCGCGTCGATACGGTCCGCCACCACGGCGTACCCAACGGCTGCGTGCTCGAATTCAACCTGCGGTCGGTGCCGCCCGAAACGGCGGGCTTCGACCCGATAGCGCTGGTCACCGGGGCGCAGCGACCGATGCGGCTGCGCGAGGCGGTCGCCGCGATCCATCGCGCTGCCGAGGACCCCAGGGTCGCCGGGCTGATCGCCCGTGTGCAGCTCGACGCCTCGCCGCCGGCGGCCGTCCAGGAGCTGCGCGAGGCGATCGCGGCGTTCACCGCCGTCAAGCCGTCGCTGGCGTGGGCCGAGACCTATCCGGGCACACTGTCCTACTACCTGGCTTCGGCGTTCGGCGAGGTCTGGATGCAGCCCTCGGGAAGCGTCGGGCTGATCGGCTTCGCGAGCAATGCGAACTTCCTGCGTACCGCGCTCGACAAGGCGGGAATTGACGCCGAGTTCGTCGCCAGAGGTGAATACAAGTCGGCGGCAAACGTTTTCACCGAGGAAGGGTTCACCGACGCCCACCGTGAAGCAGTGACCCGAATGCTGGAAAGCCTGCAGGACCAGGCGTGGCACGCGATCGCCGAATCTCGCAACATCGATTCCACTGCGCTCGACTCGGTTGCCGACCGTGCCCCACTGCTGCGCGATGACGCCGTGGCCTCCGGCCTGATCGACCGGATCGGCTTCCGGGATCAGGCCCACACCCGGATCGCGGAAATGATTGGTGTGGAGGGTGTTTCAGCAGACGATGGCGAGTCCGAGGCCGACCCGGAGAAGCTGGCGCCGCGGCTCAATCTGGCGCGCTATGCCGCCGCGTCCCGGTCGCGGCTGGTGCCGCCGGCTCCACCGATTCCCGGCCGCCGGTCCAAGCCCACCTTCGCGGTGATCACCCTGCAAGGGCCGATCGTCAACGGACGCGGTGGACCCCAGTTCCTGCCGTTCGGCAACTCGAGCGTCGGCGGTGACACCATCGCGGCGGCCCTGCGGGAGGCGGCGGGCGACGACTCCGTGTCGGCGATCGTGTTGCGGATCGACAGCCCCGGCGGCTCGGTCACGGCGTCCGAGACCATCTGGCGCGAGGTGGCACGGGCCCGCGAACGCGGCAAGCCGGTGGTGGCATCGATGGGCTCGGTGGCCGCCTCCGGCGGCTACTACGCCGCGATGGCCGCCGACGTGATCGTTGCCAACCCGGGCACGATCACCGGGTCGATCGGTGTGATCACCGGGAAGCTGGTGTTCCGGGATCTCAAGGAGCGCCTCGGAGTCGTGTCAGATGCGGTGCGTACCAACGCCAATGCCGACGCGTGGTCAACCGATGTGCCATTCACCGCGCAGCAGCGGGCCGATCGTGAGGCCGAGGCGGACTTGATCTACGCCGACTTCGTGCAGCGGGTGGCCGAAGGCCGCAACCTGAGTACCGAAGCCGTGGACGCCGTTGCCCAAGGACGGGTGTGGACGGGTGCCGACGCTCTCGAGCGTGGCCTGGTCGACGAACTCGGCGGCCTTCGAACCGCGGTGCGCCGGGCCAAAGTCCTGGCCGGCCTGGACGAGGACGCCGAAGTGAGGGTCGCCGGTTATCCGGGATCGTCGTTGCGTCAGCTGGTGCGACCCCGGGCGTCCTCGCAACCGGCCGCCGCGTCGCTGCCGGACGCGCTGGGCGCACTGCTCGGCCGCACGGTTGCCGCGATCGTGGCCAACCTCGAGCAGGCGGTCAACGGTGCCAGTGTGCTGTGGCTGGGGGAGTCGCGCTTCTAATCGCTTCTAGCCGGTGAGGCGGCCGCTGATGAAGATGATCTCGCCGAGTGGGTCGTCGTTTTCCGGTGGCGGGACATCCATGTTGTGCTGCTGGAACAGTTCCGTGCGCGTCACACCCTCGACGGCCCAGCCCTTGGCACCCAGATAATCGACGACGTGGTTGCGTTCCCCGGCGTAGACCAGCGACGCCATATCGATGTCGACGCCGTGGTCCTTGAAGGACCCCGACATCTCCCGCACCCGGTCGGCATCGAAATCCACGATGCCCGGTACGAATTCGGTGGCGATGGTGCTGCCCGGTGCGCTGAGTGCGGTGATGTTGTCGAACAACCGGTCTTGGGCCTCCGGCGGCAGGTAGATCAGCAGACCTTCGGCCAGCCAGGCGGTCGGCGTGCTGGTGTCGAATCCGGCGGCGCGTAGGGCCGCCGGCCAATCCTGGCGCAGGTCGATCGGAATGGTGCGTCTGGTAGCGGTGGGTTGGGCCCCGGCATCCGCCAAAGTGGTTGTCTTGAACTCGATTACCTGTGGCTGGTCGATCTCGTACACCACCGTCTCGGCGGGCCACGGCAATCGATAGGCGCGTGAGTCCAATCCGGACGCGAGGATCACGACCTGGCGCACGCCAGCTGCGGTGGCGTTGAGGAAGTAGTCGTCGAAATACTTGGTGCGTACCGCCATTCCGTCGATCATCGACTGCATGCGAACCGGCGTGGCGTTTTCGACGGCCGCGAGGTCGAGCTCACCGTCCATCATCTTGGTGAAGAATTCCACCCCGACCGCGCGTACGAGTAGTTCGGCGAACGGATCGTTGATCAAACCGCGGGGATCTTTCGTCGCCATGGCGCGTCCGGTCGCGACCATGGTTGCGGTCGCGCCCACGCTGGACGCCAGATCCCAATTATCGTCGTGTGCGCGAGGCATGAGACGACCCTAGCCAAGCCCTACTTCAGCGTCGCGGCGACATAGCTCATGTCGGCGAAGGCAGCGTTCAGCTCGTTCTCGGGGAAATCGAAGCCGTTGCGCGCATACAACTCCTTTGCGGAGTGGGCGGTGACCTCCCAGTTGTGGGTGGTCAGGTAGTCGGCGACGATGTTGCGCTCGCCCCGGTAGAACAGGTCGGCCGCGTTGAGGTTGAACCCGAAGCTCTGCCAGCGCTCGCTGATGCGCTGCAAACGCTCGTCGGAGAAGGCGTTGGGGTCGGGGACGTGCTCGGTGGCCAGCCGGCTGCCCGGCGCGGACAGTTCGGTGATGTTGTCGAACAGCCGGTCCTGAGCCTCGGGCGGCAGATAGGGGAGCAGCCCTTCGGCGCTCCACGCGGTGGGCCGGGTGGCGTCAAAACCCGCCTCCCGCAACGCCGCAGGCCAGTCCTCCCGCAGGTCGATGCTGATCGTGCGGCGGTCGGCGGTCGGAGCGGCGCCGATGCCGGCCAGCGTGTCGGTTTTGAACGCAATGACCTGCGGCTGGTCGATCTCGTAGACCACGGTGCCCGCCGGCCATGGCAATCGGTAGGCCCTGGTGTCCAGGCCGGATGCCAGGATCACCGCCTGTGTGACGCCCGTCCTCGTTGCATCCAGAAAGAACTCGTCGAAAAACCTGGTCCGCACGGCGATCTGGTGGATCCGGGCGGTGCGGTTCAGCAGCGCGTCGTCCTCGAGGTCGATCTCCCCGTCGATGATGCGGATGAAGGGGTCCAATCCGACGGCACGGACGAGCGGATCGGCAAGTGGGTCGTCAAGCAGCGGATTGGGTCCTTGTGACGCCACGGCGCGGGATGCGGCGACCATGGTCGCCGTCGCTCCCACGCTGTTGGCCAGGTCCCAGCTGTCGCCTTCGGTGCGTCCCGTATCGGTGCTCATTTCTTGTCCAGGGTTCCGCTGGTGTAGAGCATCTCGCCCATCCGCACCTCGTCGTCCTCGAGCGGGTCAAGTCCGTTGTCCGCGAACAACTCCCGGATACTGCTGCTGGTCAAGCGCCACCCGCGATCAGCCAGATACGGAACCGCCTCGTTGCGATCGCCGAAGTAGACCAGCCCCGCCATGTCGAGATCGAAACCGTGCGCGCGCCAGCGTTCGGCGATGACCTGCATGCGCTCCCTGAGCTTGTCCTCTTCGCCGGGCTCGGGGTTGGGCGCGCTCTCGGTGGCCAGCCGGCTGCCCGGCGCGCTGAGCGCGGTGATGGTGTCCAGCAGACGGTCCTGGGCCTCCGGAGGCAGATACCCGAGCAGGCCCTCGGCGCTCCACGCTGCCGGCTGGGCCGGGTCGAAGCCGGCGGTGCGCAGCGCGGTGGGCCAGTCGTCGCGCAGATCGACTGCCACCACGCGGCGGTCGGCGGTCGGTGCGGCACCCAGGTCGGACAGGGCCCGGGTCTTGAATTCGATGACCTGCGGCTGGTCGACCTCGTAGACCACCGTGCCGGCGGGCCAAGCCAATCGGTAGGCGCGGGAGTCGAGCCCGGAAGCCAGGATCACCACCTGCTTGATGCCTGCCTTCGTCGCGTCGGTGAAAAACTCGTCGAAGAATTTGGTGCGCACGGCCATGTTGTCGGCCATGCGTGACATCGCCCCGGCCGACCCCCCGGATGCCGAGGCCCCGTCGTGGACGTCGTTCAATTCGGCGGGGTCCAGTTCCCCGCTGGCCAGACGGGTCAGCAGGTCCACGCCGACGGCCTTGACCAGCGGCTCGGCGAAGGGGTCGTTGATCAGCGGACGCTCGGCCCGGTTGGCCATCGCGCGAGCGGCCGCGACCATCGTCGCGGTCACCCCGACGCTGGATGCCAGGTCCCAGGTGTCGCCCTCGTATCTGGTGGAGCTGGTGGAAGTCATCGGATGCCCCCTGATCGGATCTATTTAGCTTACCTTCGTTAATACTTAGCCAATATAACAAGCTTCCACCACTGTACGCTTCCCGCGATTGGGGGCAACCTTGACGGATGGCGTACACGGCGGCCGGGAAACGGGTGCTCATCACGGGTGCTTCGGCGGGGCTCGGGGCGGCGCTGGCCAGGCAATTGGCCACGCAGCACGCGGTCGTGGGGCTGATCGCCCGTCGGCGCGACCGTCTCGGCGACGTGCTCGCGGACTGCCGGCGAACGTCGCCGGACTCGGCGATGTGGGTGGCCGACCTGGGCGACACCGAAGCCGTCGGGGAGCTCGCACGGCAGGCCTGGAATGGACTCGGCGGCATCGACGTGCTGATCAACAACGCGGCCATCCCGAAACGGCGGCCGGTCACCGAGCTCGATCCCGACGAGGTCGAGGGCGTCATGCGGGTGAACTTCTTCGCCCCGATGCGGCTGACACTGGCCGTGCTGCCGCGGATGCTGGAGCGTGGCTCGGGCCTGATCGTGAACATCTCGAGCGTCGGCGGCCGGCTCGGTATCATCCACGAAACCGCCTACTGTGCAAGTAAGTTCGCGCTGTGCGGGTGGAGTGAGGCGATGGCTGTCGATCTGCACGGCACCGGGATCGCGGTCAAACTGATCGAGCCGGGCCCGGTCGACACCGAGATCTGGGATCAGCCGGGCAGCGAGGAACCGCTCTACCAAGGGCCCAAGGTCGCCGCCGAGGAAGTGGCCGACGGCATCATCGCCGCGCTGGGCAGCGACCAGTTCGAGCACTACGTGCCCGACATGAAGGCGGTCGTCGACGCCAAGAATGCCGACCTCGACGCTTTCATCGCCGGCGTGGCCGGCATGGCGCCGCGATGAAGGCGCTGGTCTACGGCGTGGCACCGGAACCATTCGAGCTGCCCGGGGACGCCAACACGCTCACGGCCAACTTGGCCCGCACCCCGACCGCGCTGCGGGAGCTGCCGGATCCGCTACTGCCGCATGAGGACTGGGTGGTCACCCGGCCGCGGTTGACCGGCATCTGCGGGTCGGATTCCAAGCAGATACTGATGGATTTCGGCGAGGGCGACGCCGACAACGCGATGGGCGGCTTCTGCTCTTTCCCGCAGGTGATGGGCCACGAGGTGGTCGCCGACGTGGTGGCCCTTGGGCCCAAGGCTCGCGGGCTCGAGGTGGGGCAGCGGGTGGTGCTCAACCCTTGGCTGTCCTGCGGGCCGCGCGGTATCGAGCCGGTGTGTCCCGCGTGCGAAAGCGGCGACTACAGCCTGTGCTGGAGTTTCACCGACGGCGACATCAAGCCGGGCATCCACACCGGGGTGTCGGCCGACGTGACCGGTGGATACGCCGAATTGATGCCCGCCCACGACAGCATGCTGTTCGCTGTTCCCGAGTCGATTCCCGACGAGCTGGCCGTGTTCGCCGACCCGTTTTCGGTGTCGCTGCATGCGATCACCCGCCATCCGCCGCCGCGCTCGGGCCGGGTCTTGGTCTACGGGGCCGGCTCGCTCGGGCTGTGCGCGGTCGCGATCCTGCGGGCGCTCTATCCCGACGCGGCGGTGGCCGTGGTGGCGCGCTTCGACGCCCAGGCCGCGGTCGCACGGGGGTTCGGCGCCGCCAAAGTCCTTGCGCACGAACCGCGCCTGGCCCTGATCGAAGAGTTGGCCGCCTGGGGCGGTGGCAGGCTGCGCCAACCGCTGCTGGGGCTGCCGATGGCCCACCCGGGAGCGGTCGACGTCGTCTACGACACCGTCGGCAAGCCCGAGACCTTCGAGGTCGGGGTGCGGGTGCTGCGCTCGCGGGGGACGCTGGTGAAGGCCGGTGTCCACGCCCCCGGCCGCTGGGAGTGGAGTCCGCTGTATTTCAAGGAGATCGCTCTCGTCGGGTCCAATGCCTTCGGGTTCGAGGAGGTCGACGGGCAGCGCAAGCATGCGATTGCCCACTACCTCGACCTCGTCGCCGCCGGCCGGGTGGACCTGCGGCCGATGCTGACCCACACCTTCTCGCTGGACCGGTGGCGCGAGGCCTTTTTGGCGATCGCCAACCAGGCCGAAAGCGGCGCAATCAAGGTCGCCATCGACCAGCGTCAGACGGGGCGGGTGGCGCGATAGTAGGTGAGTCGCCCCACGAAGCGGTGCCGCTCGGTGCCGAGCTCGGTGCAGTCGAACCCCGCGGAACGAAGCAGTCGGGGAATGGCGTCGCCGAGGTTGCCGGCCACGTGGTGATTGTGCCGGATGAGCCGCGCCATCAAGCCGCCGCTGGTCGTGTCGCCGCCGATGTCGACCAGGTGCAGCCTGCCGCCCGGACGCAGCACCCGAAATATTTCCGCCGCGGCCGCCGGCTTCGCATCGTCGCTGATGTGATGCAACATCATCGACGACAGGACCCGGTCGAATTCGCCGTCGGCGTAGGGAAGCCGTTCGGCGTAACCCTGTTCGAAGCGAATGCCGGTCAGTCGGGCCACCTTTCGATTCGCAACCGCTAACACTCGCGGGTCCGGGTCGCAACCGGTCACGTCCGCCGAGGGATGGGTGCGTTTGGTTCGAACGGTGAGATTGCCGGTACCGCAGCCGATTTCCAGGATTCGAAGACCTTCGGTGATATCCGCTTGGGCGACCAGCCGTTGATAGACACTGTTGAAGCCCAGCACGCGTGCGATCAAGTCGTAGGCGGGCAGAAACGCATCGTGACCGGCAGCCGGCAAGTAGTCATGTGGATGATGTTTCGTCACATAATCCATAATGAACCCCTGGCTTACCTTAGAATTGGGTGATCATCGCCAAAAGTAGGATTATCTTTTGCAACCATGACGCAGGCAGCTCGGCTGATCGGGCACCGCGGCGGTGTGCCCATCTACCAATATCGGACCGACCCGGACACATCTCCGGTGTCGGTGCACCGCCACCTGGGCGACCTCGGCGAGCGGGGCCGTCACATCCACGATTTCCCGGCGCTGTGGTACGTCCCCGCGGCGGGCGTGGTGTACGTGGCCGCCCCCGGCGAGGTGCTCGATCCGGGGCAGCTGGAAAACCTCGATGCCGGTGTTGCGGTGTTCTTCGACCCAGCTGCGCTGGGCGAGGACGGTCGATCGCCATGGCCGGCGTGGCGGGGACATCCGCTGCTCTTCCCGTTTCTGCACGGGCATTCCGGTGGGGTGCTGCGGCTGGAGGTGCCCGCTGCTCGACAATCCATGTGGGACAACGTGATCGGCTCGATAGAAACCGAACTCACTGCCCGGCAGGAGGGTCATCGGCAGGCGGCCCTGGCGCACCTGACCCTACTGCTGATCGAGCTCGCGCGGTTGGCCCGCGACGTGGTCGCCGATCTGAGGCGCAGCGGGGAACCGCTGCTGGCCGACGTGTTCTCGGTGATCGACCGGCGTCACGCCGAGGCGTTGTCGCTGCGCGACGTCGCGAGCGAAGTCGGCATGACGCCAGGGCATCTCACCACGGTGGTGCGCCGCCGCACCGGGCGCACCGTCCAGGAGTGGATCATCGAACGCCGCATGGCCGATGCCCGCATGTTGCTAGAGCAGACGGATCTTCCAGTCGCCGAGATCGGCCGGCGGGTCGGGGTTTTCGATCCCGGCTATTTCAGCCGGTTGTTCAACCGGGAGCACGGTATGTCGCCACGGGATTGGCGCCTGCGAGCTACCTAGACCAACGCGCCCTGAGACCCGATGATGGGCATATCAATTGGGGTGATGACGCCTGGCGGCGCATCGCAGACGAAAGGTATGGCGTTGACCGCCGCGACGGCCGTGCTGTCCATCAATACCGTCATCGCGTCCTCGCCCGGACGGCCGAACCGGATCATGGCGTCGACATGTGGTTCACCTTCGATCACCACGCTAAAACCCTCGGGGTCAACCCATTGAGGATCGAGCGCATCGCTGCTCATGGTCCAGCAGATCGCCAGCTCAACCACCGGGCGCCCGTTGCGCAGTCCGCGATAGGTGCGGCGTTGGCCGCCAACGGTGCCGGCCGCGTAGTCCACCCACCCGAGATCTAAATCCTTTGTCAACAACGCATTTTCGACGAATGCTTCCTTGGCGTCGAGTTCGGCACCCAGCATGCGGGCGACCATGTCCAGCGTCTCGAAGTAACCGAGGCCGTAGCGCAGGGTCGCCGGGTCGATCTGCGTCACCGATTGACGCGGCGGTCTGCCGAATCCGAGCACTGCCCAGACTTCCCGCACCGGGTAGGTGGTGCAGTCCAACGTCTCGACGAGCTTGACGCTGT
>NZ_JBVAXR010000016.1:0-112233 GCF_055419445.1 Mycobacterium sp. IDUB_19
GTAGCGTCTGCAGATCCTCCACCGTCACCGACCCTTTATCGACGCGATGCTGTGCGGCCACCCGCGAGTCCCGCAACCGCTCCGCGCGCTCAACGACATTGCGCGCGAATCGGCCGTTATGCATGACATCGATGCCATGCTGGCCATCGGGAGCGCGGTAGCCGCGCAACGTCGCACATGCGGCGTTTAGTGCCTCGGCCGTAGCGGGATCGAGAACCGTGGCGCGCGGTTTGCCGTAGCGGATCGCGATTTCCACCAGCTCGTCGGGTGTGTAGGACTCGAACCGCAATTTGCGGTTGAACCGGCCCGCCAAACCCGGGTTCACGGTGAGGAACTCGTCGACTTCCTTCTCGTATCCCGCACCGATGAAGCAGAAGTCGAACCGGTGCACCTCGAGTGCCACCAGCAGCTGATTGACCGCCTCCATGCCGATCATGTCTGGCCGGCCATCCTGGTGCCGTTCCACCAGCGAGTAGAACTCATCCATGAACAGGATGCGACCCAGCGACCGGTTGATCAGCTCGTTGGTCTTCGGTCCCGACGCACCAATGTGCTCCCCGCAGAAATCGGCCCGCTTGACTTCGACGATCTCCGGATGACGCACGATGCCCAGCCCGGCGTAGATCTTTCCGAGCGCCTCGGCGGTGGTGGTCTTACCTGTCCCCGGCGGTCCGACCAACAGCATGTGGTTGGTCTGGTTGGCGACCGGCAGCCCCGCGGCCAGACGCAGCGCGCGGACCTCGATCTGGTCTTCCAGTTCGGCGACCGCACGTTTGACATCGGCCAGCCCGACTTGGTTGTCGAGTAGCGCGCGACCCTCCTGCAGGAGTTCGGTGCGACGCTCTTGGTGCTCCTCCTCCTGCCGCTGCTGTTCCGACAGCTCGGTGGTGACATCCCACTTGTTGGAGCGGGAACTGATGGCGTCCTCATCGGTGATGACCAGCTGCAGCGCGGGGTCGGCCAGCGCTTGCTTGGCAGGCTCGATCAAGGCGCCGTTGATCGTCGCTTTGGACAACCAGACCTGCGCCTTGGGCTCCTCTCCGAGCTGGCGATGCGCCATCCCGCGCACGTAGGCAAGGTCGGCGGCGATCAGCGGGAAGTCGGTGGGATCGATTGCGGTGACCGCGGTTTCGAGATGGGAACGTCGCGTCTCGGTCGGCCCGCCGAATCCGGCGCGCAACTCGACCCGGTCGGTCCACTCCAGCGCGACCCGGGCCTGACCCAGGTGAGCCGCGGCATGCGCGGCCAGCGTGCAGGTGGCCGCGGTGACCGCCGACATGATGATGGCCTGCGGCGGCAGGATGGCCGCCGCCACCGAGATGACGTCCGGCCAGCGTTGCGTGGCGAACATCAGATAGGACTCGACGTACTGCTTCCACTGGTGGTTCTCCCAGGTGTCGAGCAGCGTCGAATCCGCAAGCAACGCTTCGGCTTTCTCATACTGGCGATCGTCGATCAGGGCGCTCGCCAGTGCCAGGCCGGCATGCGAGGCCTCGGTCACCGAAATCGACAGATACGGCCCGGCCTTTATCGGGGCGGACAAGCGTGCGCCTATCCGGTTGGTCTCCCGATGCAACCGGGTCCCGTAGGTGTAGAGCTGCTCGACCGTCGACAACGCTTCGTCACCCGCGGCGATCCGGCCCAGCCAGGCGTCGGCCATTGACGGGTCGACCTCGGTTGCTTCCCGGAACCGTGCCGCTGCTCCGGCGACATCGCTGTCGAGCAGCGCCATCGCCGCATCGAAATACTTGCGCGCGGCAGCCGGCGTGGTGCTGCTGGTCATGGGGTGTCCACCGCTTCGAGATCAGGGGTTCGCAAGGCCATTGGTTCCGACGATACGTACCTATTCTCGGCGCGGAACAACTCCACCTCGACCGAGTGCAGGTGACCGGCCGCCGTCACGTCCACCGTCGCGGGACCAATCTGGGTGATCAGCACGTTGGCGGCCCCCCGGTACGGCTCGCCCGGTCCTCCTACCGAAATCAGGGTGCTCGGTCGCGGCGCCGGCGACATGCTCCCGTCCACGACGCTCACCGTGGTGCCCGACACCGGCTTCGCCTGATCGGTCACGGCGACGTCAGGCATCCGAACACTGGCCCACCGCTGCATGTTTCGAGTGTGCACCGTGATCCGCTCGCCGGCACCGGCCAGGCGGATGATGAACCGCTTGGCCAGCGCGTCCTCCGCGGCGATGTGCACCCGGCTGAACTCCCCCGCGTCATCGAGCGGCAGCAGCATCCGATTCCCGCCGGTGACCTTGCCGAGCAGCACACCCGACGGTCCGATCGGGACTACGAGCGGCCCGTGCAGCACACCGCGGCGTATTCCGCGCAGCGCCGGCAGCGGACCACACAGATTGGCCGCGACGGCGTGCGCCTGCTCGCCCCGCAGGGTCCGCAACCGCATGCTCAACGACGCCGTCGGTGGTTGAGCGCTGCGCACGGTCACGGTGGCGGTGGCGGTGCCGTCACTGAAAAGCGTGACGTTCTGCACGATCCCGTCCACCCGTGCCGACCACGCTTCCGCCAGCCTCTCCGACGTGATGTCGCCGGGCCGGTACCAGTAGGTCGTCAACCAACCGCTGTCGCCGCGCACCGACCGCCAGCGCCTATTCGAGACATCCAGCGCGGAGCGGCCCAATCGCCGCTCCATCTCGACGATGTCGGTGGCCGTCGCGACCTTGGCACGGATGCCGTGTTGGCGCATGGCCGCACTGATCCGCTGGGCTGCCGCGAGCGTCGCGGTGCCGACCGAGGTGCGCCCGCGCAGCGCCTCGACATTGTCCAGGGCGGAAATCCGCACGATGAGCCAAGTTTCGCGCTGCCCGGCATAGGGCGGTGTGCCGATCAACGTGTCATACACCCGCGGGTAGTCGCCGGTGCTGCGCCGGCGCGCCCCGGCCGTGACGACGCTGAGCGATTCCAGGGTGAGGCCGAGGCTCTGGTGCAGCAGCGGCAGCAGCTCGGTGACGT
Organism: Mycobacterium sp. IDUB_19; assembly: GCF_055419445.1. Classification (NCBI taxonomy): domain Bacteria; kingdom Bacillati; phylum Actinomycetota; class Actinomycetes; order Mycobacteriales; family Mycobacteriaceae; genus Mycobacterium; species Mycobacterium sp. IDUB_19. The sequence goes on from NZ_JBVAXR010000016.1 coordinate 2,973, forward strand.
CGAAGGAGTTGTCGGTGTACGTCGCGGTCGACCCGGTGAACAGCGTTGGCGTATGCGCCTTCCCGAGCAGCTGGACCGCGGCAACCGCGACGCCGTCCTGGTACCGGATGCCGCCGCCGGCACGGTCATTGGCGACGGTGAGCGGCTCGCTCCACCAGATCGGCCGACGGCGCCGCAACCACAGGATCAGCCAGGACCACAGCGGCTGACCCCGCCATCGGATGACGCCGACGGCGATTCCGATCACCAAACCTGCTGCCGAGCCGGGGTATCCGCCGACTGCCCAGCCGGCGACGGCGGCAACAAAGATGGCGACGATGATCGTCAGCTTCGTCGCGGCTGTCATCGCTCGCGCCGTGCTCGAACGATCAGCGAGACCACCGCGATGGCGGCCAACACGACGCCGGCGAATACCAGCGCTACAGTGCGGGCGCGGTGATCCGGTGGTGGCGGCGGCGGGGCCGGGTGGACGATGCGGCTGGCGGCCGCGGGTGGAAGTCGGTCGCCTGCAGGCACATCGAAGGTCAGCGCGGCGACCGGGTCGACGACGCCGTAACCAACCTGGTTGTCGACTCCGCGTGGTGGGTTGTGCGCGGTCTGCAGAATCCGGTTGATGATCTGGTGCGCGGACAGTCCCGGGTATTTGGCTCGCACCAGCGCGGCCACCCCGCTGACGTACGCCGCGGAAAAGCTGGTTCCCCAGAACGGCATGTTCTTCTCGCCCGGGCGGATCGGCGGGTAGGCATTCGCCGGCCCCCCGGTTTCCGGGGACAGTCCCATGATTCCGACGCCCGGTGCCGCTGCGGCCACCCAGGGTCCGGCCAAGCTCTTGTTGATCGGTGCTCCGGTGTTGTCGACCGCTCCCACCGACAAGACGTAATCGGAGAACCAGGACGGCGACGACACCGTCTTGACTTGGTGCCAGTCGCGCGGGTCGGACGCGTTGAGGGGGTCGAATGACGGGTTTTGGGCGCAGCCGTCTTCGCTGTCATTGCCTGCCGCGGCGACGATGACAGCATCTTTCACCGTGGCGGCGTACCAGACGGCAGCGCCGATGGCGCCCTGATCCAGCGGGTCGGCAGCCGAAACGCACGCTGTCACACTGATATTGATCACCTTGGCGCCCATGTTCGCGGCGTGCACGATGGCGCTGGCCAGTGTCGCGATGGTGCCGGCTTTCTTGCGGCCCTCAAAGTCGCCGCCGCCGGGATTCACCGGCTCGAACGCCCGCGAGGACTGGCGGATCGAGATGATGACCGCGTGGGGCGCGACTCCGGCGACTCCGTCGGGCGCGCCCGGGGGCGGTGGCGGCACCTCGGGATCGTCGGGCTGGCCAGGCGCAGGGTCCCCGGGCCCGTTCGACGGCGCGTCGGGCGGCGGCGGTGGTGGCGGCGGCGCCACGGTTTGCGTGATCGTCACCGGCGAGGGCGGCGGCGGAGGTGCGGGTGGCGGCGGTGGTCCACCGGGCGGCGGTGCACCGGCATCGGTCGGTGGCGGCCCCGCCGGCGGTGGAAATGCCGGGGCGCTCGGCATCGGCGCGGGCATTGGAATTCCCTGCGGTGCAGCGCCGATCAGCGACGCCACGACGGTTCCGTGCGCGTCGCAGTCGCTGAGACCGTCACCGCCCATGATGTAATCGCCGCCCGGCACCACCGGCAGCCGCCGGCTGGGATTGATGCCGGTGTCGATGACTGCGACCGGCACCCCGTTGCCGGTCGAGTACTGCCAGGCCTTGCTGACGGTGAGCATCGTGAAGCCGGGCGCGGGCAGGGCGACGTTCGGATCGGCGACAGTAATCGTTCGCGCGCAGGCAAAGCTCTGCCGCATCGGCTGATCGGAGGCCGGCTTGCCGTCGACCGGTACCCGGCCGGGATCGACGACCGGCGGTGGAATCGACTGTGCCGCAGGAAGTCCCGCGATCAAGGCAACGAGCAGGCTCGTCAGCGCCGTGGCGGCGACCCGCTGGGTCACTGCGCGAGCGGTGAGCACCATCCGGGTCATCGCATGCGCACCCAGGTGAACAATCCGCCGATCCATGCGGCCAGCGGCAGGGCCGCGATGATTGCTGCTATCTCCACCCATTCGGCGGTCATGCGCACCAGCGGAGTGAACCTGGTGATCGGCACCAGCAGCGCAGCCAGCAGGCCCGCGCCGCCGAAGGCGGCCAACACCAGCGCCCCCCACAGCACGCCGTAGCCCGACGAAGTCGGCTCGTGCACAACGTATTTGACGACACCAACGCACAGTGCCGCGGCGGCTCCGCATACCAGCGCGATCGCCTGTCGTTTGTCGGCGAACGCCCGCCCGCGGCTGATGAAGATCACCACGAAAAGTCCGGCGAGCGCGGCGGCCGGAACGCTCCGCTCATGGCCCGGCATCAGGGTGGCCCACGCCGCGACAGGAAGCGTCAGCCCGGCTCCCACGCAGATTCCGGTCAGGACGTTGTTGGCATGGACGGCGGCCAGCGCGATCTGCGCACCGCGGGGCGTGGTGTCCGAATTCGCTTCCTCCTCGGCACCCTCTTCGACGGGCGATACCGCGTCGGCCGGCAGGCCGGCGCTACGGCGGAACAGATCGCGCCCGGTGATCGACCCGAAGTACGGCGGCCGGATCCTCGCGACCCACAGCGCGATCGTCGGGGACATCGTCAGCAGCAGTAGCAGGGCGACAAGGGTGCACATCCCCAGCCATTGCACGGGAACCGGCCACCACATCCGGGCGGCGGCGGCGGCGCCGGCGAGTCCCAGTACGGTCACCGCGGTCGCGGCCACATTGGCGTGACGCCCGGTGGCAGAAGCAATTCCGCACGTCAGCACCGCACCGGCCAGGGCGGCGATAAACGCATGCGCAGCCCCGAGGGGGCCGGGAGCGCCGCCCGCGAGGCTCACCGTGATCAACGGCAACGCGATCCAGCCGAGTCCGTCGACCATGTCGACGCGACCCGGCCACCACCGCCATACCGTGGCCGCGCCACCGGCGATCAGCAGACCGGCCACGCCGGTCACGATGGCGGGGATCAAGGAGTCGGTCGAGAAGCGCTGGCGCACAGCCAGTCCCAGCAGCGTCAGCGAGACCATCGCCAGGATGACCAGCGCGGTGCGGGCAGCGGTCCTCAGGGTTACCGGCTCGAACAACGCCTTCCCGACCCGAGCCAGGCCGGTGGATAATGACTCGTACTGCGGCTCGAATGATTCACCCGCTACCGCGGGAACCAGCGTGAGGGTGGCGCCGTCTTCGACGCCGAGTTCGTCAAACGTCTTGGTGACGTCCAACCGCACCCCGTTGGCCTTCTGCAGTTCGTACCCGATACCGGGCTCGAGTCCGGTGAAGCCCCGGCGTTTGAGTTCCTCGTTGAGCAACTCCACGACGTTGTCGATGAAGGCCTCGATAGGCACCGAGGCGGGATACACCTGGGAAACCAGGTGTTCTCCACATACGACTGCAACCGCACATCGGGCTGGAAACGAAACCTTACCCTGGTACGGGGCCATTAGCGCGGCCTGTCGGCATCTGGAATGTATTTGTCAGCCAATGCCGCGGTGATTTCGAATATGCGCAGCCGGGTCTTCTTCTTCAACTCGTGCTGCGTATCGATTATCCCGCCCTTGGCGAGAAAAGGGTCATACGGCATGAACTCGACCGTCGCACCCGATTGCGCGAAACGCTCAGTGAGATAGGTACGCGCCTCGGCATCGTACTTATCGCGACTATCGTTCAGGATGACCATGCTGCGAGACACCAACTCGTGATAGCCCATCGAGCGCAGCAGGTCGATCGCACGGGTCACCGGGAGCGAGGTGTCGGCGGTGAGGCCGGAGACGAACACCAGGGTGTCGCACGCGTCGAGCACCGCCTTCATCACGGGGTGCTCGAGGTCGTCGGAGGTATCCACCACGATGACGGTGTGGGTGCGGCGCAGCCGCGACAGCACCCCGGAGAACATCGAAGCGACCAGCGGCCGCGGCTGATCCGACGCTCGGTTGCCGGCCAGTACATCAAGGCCAAGGCTGTTCTGCCCCAAGTGTTCCCGGATATCCGCGTAGCCCTGGACATCGGTGTCGTTGAGCACCGCCGCGTAGTCGCCCGGCGGTGATTCGTCGATCCGGCCGGCCAACGTGCCAAAGCCGGGAGCGGCATCGATCGCGACGACATTCTCGGGCCGGCATTCCCGGAACACCGCACCGATGCATGCGGTCATCGTCGTTTTGCCGACGCCGCCCTTGCCGGAGATGACCCCGACGACGTACTGCTTCCGGATATGGCGCCGAATCCGCTCCTGCAATTCTCGATAATGCCGTTCGGACGGCGATTCACCGAAATTAATGGCATGGCCCGTCACCTGGTAGAGGAATTTACGCCAACCTCCGCCCGGTGGAATTTTGCGCGGCGCGACCATATCGGAAATGCGTAATGTTCCGGATACTGAGTCTTGATTCTGGTAGCGCGCGGCGGGCGCTTCTCGCCTGGTCGGCCCGCCTTGTTCCGGCGAATTGGATGAGCCCGTCCACGGATTTGTCACGATGCCGATGCTATCATTTTCGCACTACCCTTCGACTACACGACTTTTCGGTACGAATGCCATTCTTGGTGGGCAGGTAGCCGGCGCACCATATGGTTGATCGCAGAACCGATGTTGTTCTTGGTTCCCGGGGCGATGATCATCCACTTCTTGGCGCCGGAGGGAACGTGTTCGGCGACCAGGCGCCCTTCGGGGGTATCGATGATCGTCACCGCGCCCTGTTCGACGTAGGTCCGCATGGGCCCACCGCTGTCCACCCCGGACTGGATCGCGACGATCGAGGCCTGCGCCGATCGGCCTGGGTCGGTCGCTAGTTTCAACAAGTGCACCTGATCGGCTTCGAGGCCCTGGTTGCCGAGGAATTCGTGCAAGGCTGCCTCATCGGTGGCAGCAGCACGCATGGCATCCGCATCCAGCGTGACCGGCCGCAAAGGCGCGGGATCGCTTGCGCCGCAAAGACGCTCGATCTGCGAGTTGAGGGCTGCGCTGGCCGTGCCCTCGTTGTTCGCGATGCCGGCCCCGCTGATCCGGACCAGGTCTCCCGATCGTTCGATGGCGACCCACCAGTGCGCGAACCTGGCCAACAGCGCTCGCGCGGGTTCGCCGTCATCGGGCAGCCGGAAGTGCATCATCAGCCCGATGTCGCGGCGCGACAGCACGGTCAGCCACTCGACGATCGCGCCGTCGACGGAGCCCGTCTCATCGATAGCCCCGGCCGCCCGCAGTTCGGCGGTCGCCGGGTGTTGCAGCGCCTTGTGCTTGGGCTCAACGCTGGGCAAGTGGGGTCGTAGCCCCATTTCGGGAGCCAGGACCTCGATGCCCGTGAGTACCTGAAGGACCCACAGGCCGTCCAGTGAAGTGGTTAACACGGTCTTCCCTCAAAAGCCAAGTGCGGGGCGCACGCTTGCGTGCGCCCCGCCAAGCCGGGACTACGCGCCGTGAAAGAAGGCGCCGATCTGGGTGTCCGCATTGATCGCGTTGTCATGCACGGTGTTCACGGTGTGCCCATGCAGGCTGACAGTCTGGATCATGTCCTGCAGCCCGTGCAGCATCTGCTGTTGTGCGTCGAAGAAGGCCGTGGCGCCGTGGCCCTGGAAGAACTCCGCCAACGACTGAGTGATGTGAAGAACGTCGTCGTGAATCTCCATCAGCTGCGCGGCCTGCGTGGCGATGTCACCGGAAAGGCCGCTGACGGCGGCGTGGTTGTAAACAATCTGATCTGACATGTTCGTAGTTCCTTAAGTTAAACAAGCTTGGCTTTTGGGATTGGCGGAATGCCGACTTAGGTGGACTGTCCGCCGCCGAACACGCCGTTGAAGCTATGTGAGGAATCCGCCTCGTGGTGTTCCATCAGCGTCGCCGACTGGCCGAGGCCGTGCGCCAATCGGTTACCGCCGGCCATGATCTGCTGCAGGTCGTGTTGGATTTGGCCCGCCGTGTTCAGCGACGTCGACCCGGCCGGCCCGGCCCACCCGGTGGCGCTGACGATGTTCTCGTGGCCGCTCAGATACTGATTAGCGATTACGGCCGCCTCTTGCAGCCGCGTTTCAATCCGTTGCTTCGAACTGCGTAGCAGTTCCGGTGTGACAACCGTGGTCCCCGCCATGTGTTTCTCCCTTGATTTCCGTAGGCTCCCCGACCTGGATATGGGTAAGAGTGTAGACAGGGATCGGGGTCTGTCACTTCAGTTCTATGGCCTGCTGCACAGGCGTTGATTTACCCATTCCCGAAAGCCGCAAAACACCATGTCAAAGGGTGCTGGCGCCGTCGGCCGAGCCGTCACCGTCGGTATCGGATAATCGGACGTCCCACCGGCCGTCGCCGTCGGTATCCACGTAACCGGTCACACCGTTCTGATCCGCGCACAACACCCGGTCGGCCACCCCGTTGCCATCGATATCCACCAGTCGGTCGTCCGGGCGGCCGTGCCCGTCGAAGTCGACCAACGGACCGCCGGTGTGCTCGACGCCGTCGAGCCCGCGCCAGCGCAGTCCCCCGCCCCGGTCAACGGCTACCGCCCAAGTCCCCGACCCGTCGTCGGTGAAGTACGCCTCGGGCGTGCCGTCGTTGTCGAGGTCGAGCACGGCGTGATCGACCACTCCGTCGCCGTCGAAGTCCGCCAGCGCGTCATCGCGCATTCCGTCATGATCGAAGTCCAGCCCGATCGATTCGAGGCGGCCGTCGTGGTCGAGATCAAGGTCGGGTTGGCCGTGCCAGACGGCTGCGGCGCCACCGTCCCCCGCAATGCAGTAGTCCATGATTTTTCTGACGTCTTCTGACCGCCGCCCGTTCCCGGGCGATCGCCGCCACCAGTTCAGGCCGCGTCACTGTGGTGCGCGAAACCAAACCGGTGGGTCCTTGGTTAGGTCGACATGACTATCCACGACGCGCATGGTGTCCCGGAAAATCTGTGGCTGCGAGTACACGAGAACTTCCGATCGATAGTTGATAGTTCCCGACACGTGGACCGTCATGGTATTGGGATCCAGATCGTAGGTCATGTCTTGCGTGCTCTCGATATCTTCGATTTTCTCGCTGTCGTAGTCGACGCCGGGTTTTGGTGGCGGGCGTTGGCAACCCTCTTTGGGACAGCACTCCGGCGGCTTGGCTACCCCGCGGTAGCAGAAGTGGATCTTGCCGTCCACGGCGGCCAGGGCGGCCTGACGCCCGACATCGTTGAGCGCGACAGTCGGCTGGATCACCGGCCGGTTGGTCGCCGGGGCAGTGAGCGCCTCGAGCAGCACCGATTTCGGCGGCGAGGTGACATCGATATAGCGATTGGTCGATCCGACCTGAACGACGCCCGGAAAAACCGCGATGGGATTGGAACCGTTCGTCCCCGCGCCATAAACCGCAAGGGTTTTCATCGCTTCAACCGCATTGGGTGGATCATCGATGGCTATCGCGGCGGTGGTGGCGTCGAGCTTCCACTGGCCGTCTTTCTTATGTACCCAGATAACGACCTGGGTGGGCGTGACGCCGAATTTCGCGGACAGTATGAGGCGCTGGGTGTCGGGTGGGGTGTTCGGTTCCTGGGTCGGATCGTTGGTGACGTTGATGTCGGTGATCGGTGTGGTGGCGAGTTGAGCACGAAGCACCTTGTCGGTGAGCAACTGTGGAGTGGCGGGCTGGTCTCCGCCCAGCGACACCCCGGTGCGGGCGTCGCCGACCGCGAGCGCCTCCAGGTAGTGCTGCCCGGCCAGCCTGGCGGCCTCGCGGTCCTGCTCGGCCCGCTTCGCCGCGTCGCCGCCGATGATCTTGCTCGCCGCGAATATCCCCACTCCGGCGACCACGGCCAGCACGGCCAGCACTGAAAGTGCTAGCGCCACAGGGCGTTTGCGGCGGCGCGGCGGTTCGGGACCGGCATTGAACGGTGCCGACGCGCCCCATGGAGGCGGTGGCATTGGCGGACCGGGGTATCCCGCCGGAGCGGGCGCCATGACATGGGCCCGGGGCGGCATGACATCGCCGCGGGGCGGCGCGATCGGTCGGGTAGCCTCGGCCGCCGCGGCGACGGGCAGCGTTTGTTCGGATGCTGGGGCCGGGGTCGGCTGGCCAAGCGGCGGAGCGTGCCCGGCGCGGACATCCGGCAAATGTGCGGCCAACGCGGCGGCGAAGTCGGCGCAACGGTCGAACCGTTCGGCGGGGTTTTTCGCCAGCGCCCGCGCGAAAACCGGATTGGCGCCGGCGAGATCGGGACGCAACCCGCCGAGTAGCGGCGCTGGCAAAGTCAGGTGGGCGTTGATCACCGCCACCGGGCTGACATGAGGAAACAACTTGGCTCCGGTGAGCAAATAGTAGGCGGTTGCGGCCAGCGCATATTGGTCCGCGCGCCCATCGAGTGGCCTACCCGACAACTGTTCGGGCGCACAGTAATAAACGGTGCCCACCGTCATATTGGTCGCCGTCAGACCGGTGGTGTCGTCGACGGGCCGGGCAATGCCGAAGTCGCACAGCAGAATCCGTGGTGGGCCGCCGTCATCGGGACGGCTGATCATGATGTTGCCCGGTTTGACGTCGCGATGCAGCAGGCCGCGGTGATGCGCGTGGTCCAAGGCCGCGCCGACTGCGGTCACCACCGCCACCACTTCCGCGGCCGGCATCCCACCCGGGTACTGCCGGTCCATCAGCTCGCCGAGGTCGGTCCCGTCGACGTAGTCCATGGCGATCCACAGCTGGCCTTCGAACTCGCCGCGATCCTGCACGCCGACGATATGGGGATGCCACAACCCCGAGGCCAGTTCGGCCTCGCGGTTAAACCGTTGCTGATAACCGGGATCCGCTGACACCTCGGCACCCAACACCTTCAAGGCCTCGAAACGCGGCAGCCGCGGGTGGCGTACCAAGTACACCTCACCCATACCGCCGGCACCCAACAGCCGCACCACGGTGTAGCCCGCGAACTGCTCCCCCTCACTTAACGGCATGCGCGCATCTTAAGCTCGTCCAAAGAATGCGGCGCGTGTTTATCCATGGCTGGCGGTGCGGGCGAATACCGGCGGATCCTTGGTCAGGTCGACCGTACCGACAAGGTTCTGGGTCACCGTGAAGTCGGGGACGCCAGCGGCGTGACCCTGATAGACCATGCCGCCGCCAATCGCGACGACCATCGCGTTGGCATCGAAGTTGAAGGTCGTTTTGGTGAAATCGCCTGGGCCGTCGGCGGCTATCGTGGGATTGTCCGGCGTCAATCGGGGGCAGTCGGGCGGCGGTTCGACTCCGCGATAGCAGTAATGTGTCCACGTGTCGAGCGCCGTCTTGGCGGCCTGGCTGCCCGCATCGTTGAGCGCAACCACCGGTTTGATGGTGGGCCGGTCGGTGGCGCCGCCGAGTGCATCGAGCAGCACCGGCTGAGCCTGCGCCGTGATGTCGACGAAGCGGTTTCTGGACGACACGGACAGTCCGCCCGGGAATACCGCGACCGGCGATACCCCGTCGGTCGCGACACCCCACAGCGCAACCGCTTTGAGCGACGCGTCGTTGCTTCCCGGTGTTCCGATGTCGACGGCCACGGTCGCGGTGTCGAGCTTCCATTCGTCGCCGTTGCGGTGCACGGCGACGCGGGCCTGCGACAGCGTCTGGCCGAACCTCGCGGAGAGCATCAGATACTGCACTTGCTGCGGGTCGTCGCCGGCGGGCACCGGGGCGGCGGTCGCGGTGATATCCGTGATGGGCGTCGCTGCGAGCTGGGCACGCAGCACGTCGCCTGTCGCGAATTGCGTTGTCGCGGGTGGGTTTGCGCTCAATGCGAGCGCGCCCGCCGCGTCGCCGCGAGCAAGCGCCTCGAGGTAATGCTGTCCGGCGAGCCGGGCCGCTTCTTGCTGCTGCGGGCCCGTCTGGGCCGCCGCGTGACCATGATCGGTCAGTCGAGGGATGGCAATGAGGGCGACGACAGCGGCAGCGGCGATCGCTGCCGTGAGCAATGCCGCGACCCGCACCCCGCGCCGACGCTGCTGGACACCATGCGGGATGCCGGCGGGCGGTGGGCCCGGCGCGGCCGGTCGTGGCGGCCCGGCCGGGACGTGCATCGGCGGCGGGTGCATCGGCATCGGCGGTGGTGGAGCGGGTCGAGTGAGCTCGGCGGGTGGCGCGTGGTGCAGCTGGCCGGCCAGGGCTGCGGCGAAGTCGCTGCAGCGATCGAAGCGTTCGGCCGGGTTTTTCGCCAGCGCCCGCGCGAAAACCGAATCAGCACTTGCCAAATCGGGCCGCTGTCGGCCGGGCAACGGAGGCGGCGCGGTCAGGTGAGCGCTGATCACCGCGACCGGGCTGGCGTTGGAAAACAACTTGGCGCCGGTCAACAAGTAGTAGGCGGTGGCGGCCAGTGCATATTGGTCGGCGCGCCCGTCGAGTGGGTGGCCTAACAACTGTTCGGGGGCACAGTAGTCGACAGTGCCGACCGTCGCGTTGGTCACCGTCAGGCCCGTGGTGTCATCGACAGGGCGCGCAATGCCGAAGTCGCTCAACATGATTCGTGGCGGACTACCGTCATCGGGCCGACTGATCATGATGTTGCCCGGTTTGACGTCTCGGTGCAGCAGGCCGCGGTGATGCGCATGGTCTAATGCCGCGCCCACGGCGGTCACAATCGCCACCACTTCGCCCGCCGGCATTCCGCCCGGGTACTGCTGGTCCATCAGCGCGCGGATGTCGGGCCCGTTGACGTAGTCCATGGCGATCCACAACTGGCCTTCGAACTCACCGCGGTCGTGTACTCCGACAATATGGGGATGCCATAGCCCGCCCGCCAGTTCGGCCTCCCGGTTGAATCGCAGCTGATAATCGGGATCCGCCGAGACATCAGTGCGCAAGATCTTCAGCGCCTCGAGGCGGGGCAACCGAGGGTGGCGTACCGCGTAGACCTCACCCATGCCACCAATTCCGAGCAACCGCACCACGGTGTAGCCCGCGAACCGCGCCCCCTCACCTAACGGCATGGGCAAATCCTAAAACTCGTCGCCGCCCCGCCATGGCCCATGCTGCGGACGATTACCCATTCCTCCGCGATTGCCACCAGGCCAGCAGCTCCGCGGTGGCGTCCTCGTCGGTCAACGGCCCGCGGTCCAGCCGCAGCTCTTTCAAGAACCGCCACGCCTCGCCGACCTGCGGCCCCGCCGGAATGTCGAGCAGCTCCATGATCCGGTTGCCGTCCAGATCGGGGCGCACCCGCGCCAGATCCTCCCGGGCGGCCAGCTCGGCGATGCGCGCCTCGAGGCGGTCGTAGTTGGCCTGCAGCCGGGCGGCCCGGCGCTTGTTGCGGGTCGTACAGTCGGCGCGCACCAGCTTGTGCAGCCGCGGTAGTAGTGGCCCGGCGTCGGTGACATAGCGGCGCACCGCGGAGTCGGTCCACTTTCCGTCGCCGTAGCCGTGGAACCGCAGATGCAGGTACACCAACTGGGAGATGTCGTCGACCATGTGTTTGGAGTACTTGAGCGCGCGCAGCCGCTTCCGGACCATCTTGGCGCCGACGACCTCATGGTGATGGAAGCTCACGCCGCCGTTCGGTTCGTGGCGTCTGGTGTCTGGCTTGCCGATGTCGTGCAGCAGCGCCGCCCAGCGCAGCACCAGATCGGGGCCGTCATCCTCCAGGGCAACGGCCTGGCGCAACACGGTCAGCGAGTGCTGGTAGACGTCCTTGTGCTGATGGTGTTCGTCGATGGCCATCTGCATGGCGCCGACCTCGGGCAGCACGATCTCACCCATTCCGCTCTCCACCAGCACGTCGATGCCGGCGACCGGGTCCGCGCCAAGCAGCAGCTTGTCCAGCTCGGCGGCCACCCGTTCGGCACTGATCCGGGCCAGCTGCGGGGCCATCTCCTCGATCGCCGTCCGCACCCGCGCGGCGACGGCGAAGCCGAGCTGCGAGACGAACCGCGCCGCGCGCAGCATCCGCAGCGGGTCGTCACCGAAGGACACCGAGGGCGCGGCCGGGGTGTCCAGCACACGTGCCCGCAGCGCCGCCAAACCGCCCAGGGGATCCAGGAATTCGCCCGCCCCGGCCGGCGTGATGCGCACGGCCATCGCGTTCACGGTGAAATCCCGGCGCACCAAGTCGTCGTCGAGCCGATCGCCGAACTTCACCTCCGGATTGCGCGACACCTGGTCATAGCGGTCCGCGCGGAACGTGGTGATCTCCAGCCGGTAGTCGTCCTTGCCGACGCCGACCGTGCCGAACTCGATCCCGGTATCCCAGACCGCGTCGGCCCACCCCCGCACGATCTGCTGCACCTGCTCGGGGCGCGCGTCGGTGGTGAAGTCCAGATCCCGGCTCGGCCGGCCCAACAATGCGTCGCGCACCGGACCCCCGACGAGATACAGCCCGTGCCCGGCGGCCTCGAACAAGGACCCCAGTCCGCGCAGCACCACGGCGTGACGATTCAGGGCGACCGCAGCCGAAGCCAGCAGCTCTACATCGTCGGCGGCTTGGGACACGTTCGATGAGCGTAGTCGCGTTGCTCCGGCGGCGACGCGGGCCGTCGCCGCGCCCGCACCAGCGGCGAGTATGTCCGGAAGACCAGCTCGTGCCAGCTACTATCGCTTGGGTGTCGGATGGCGAGCAAGCCAAACCACGTCGACGCCGGGGGCGCCGTCGGGGTCGTGGCGGTGTCGGTGCGTCCGAGAACGATGCCGATGCCAAAGTGACCGCCAACTCGGCGGCGGGCAACAGGCGCCGACCGCGCGCACCGCGGCGGGTGCCGGAGCGGCTGCGTACCGTGCACGAAACTTCCGCGGGTGGGCTGGTCATCGACGGCATCGACGGCCCGCGCGACGCCCAGGTCGCTGCCCTGATCGGGCGCATCGACCGGCGCGGACGGATGCTGTGGTCGCTGCCCAAAGGGCACATCGAACTCGGCGAGACAGCCGAGCAGACCGCCATTCGCGAGGTGGCCGAGGAGACTGGAATTCGCGGCAGCGTGCTGGCTGCGCTGGGGCGCATCGACTATTGGTTCGTCACCGACGGCCGGCGGGTGCACAAGACGGTGCACCACTATTTGATGCGCTTCTCCAGCGGCGAGCTCTCCGACGAGGACCTCGAAGTCGCCGAGGTGGCGTGGGTGCCGATGCAGGAGCTGCCGTCCCGGCTGGCCTACGCCGACGAACGTCGCCTCGCCGAGGTCGCCAACGAATTGATCGGAAAGCTGCAGAGCGACGGTCCCGCCTCGCTGCCGCCGTTGCCGCCCAGCGCGCCGCGGCGAAACCCGCAGACACATTCCCGAACCCGCCATTCCGACAAACCTCCCGGTCGTAAGAACGGTCACGGGCCGGGGCCGTGACCGCACCGCGACTCTGCCGAGCCGGCTTGTTGCGCCTTGCCGTCGTGGTCGGCATCGTGGCCGGTTTTGCGGTGGTGCTCACCGGGACTGTCGGCATGCCTCGCGCAGCGGCCGACGAGCCCGGAGCGACGCCGTTTCTCCGCGTCCGCATCGACCAGGTGACGCCGGATGTCGTAACCACGACGAGCCCGCCGGTCGTCACGGTCAGCGGAATGGTGACCAACATCGGTGACCGCCCGGTCCGCGACGTGATGGTCCGACTCGAACACGCCGCCGCGGTCAACGCGTCCGCCGTCCTGCGCACCTCGTTGGACGGCGCCACGGACCAGTACCAGGCGGCCGCCGATTTCCTCACGGTGGCCCCCGAACTGCAGCGTGGGCAAGAAGTCGGCTTCACCCTGTCGGCGCCGCTGCGCTCGTTGGCCAAGCCGTCGTTGGGCTTCGACCAGCCGGGGATTTACCCCGTCCTGGTCAATGTCAACGGAACACCCGACTACGGCGCCCCCGCGCGGCTCGACAATGCGCGGTTCCTGCTGCCCGTGATCGGGGTGCCGCCGGACCGCGCCGATGCCCTGGAATCCGCGGTCGCGCCCGACACTTCGAAACCCGTGTGGATCACCATGCTCTGGCCGCTGGCCGACCGGCCCCGGTTGGCCCCGGGACAACCGGGCGGCACCATCCCGGTCCGGCTGGTCGACGACGACCTGGCCACCTCGTTGGCCACCGGCGGCCGTCTGGACATCCTGCTGTCCGCGGCCGAGGTTGCGACCAGCCATGACGTCGATCCCGACGGCGCGGTGGGGCGGGCACTGTGCCTGGCCGTTGACCCGGACCTGTTGGTCACCGTCAACGCGATGACGGCCGGCTACGTCGTGTCCAACTCCCCCGGCGGTCCCGCGCAACAGCCGGGCACCCCGACCCACCCGGGCACCGGGCAGACCGCAGCAACCGGCTGGCTGAACCGGTTACGCGCGCTGGGCAAGCGCACCTGCGTCGCGCCGCTGCCCTATGCGCAAGCCGACCTGGGCGCCTTGCAACGCGTCAACGATCCGGGGCTCAGCGCGATCGCCACCACCAGCGTCGGCGACATCGTCGACCACATCCTCGACGTCTCCTCCACCCGCGGTGCCACGCTGCTGCCGGACGGCCCGTTGACGGGCGGCGCGGTCGACCTGCTCAGCGCCAACAACAGCACGGTCGCGGTCGCAGCCGGCGACGTGGGTGCCCCGGACTCGCAGGGGTCGTCCGGGCCGGGCGTTGACACCGCACCCCGGCGGCTGTCCCCGCAGGTGGTGGTAGCGCCCTTCGATCCGGCCGTCGGGGCCGCACTGGCCGGGGCGGGCAACAGCCCCAGCGTCCCCACATATCTGGACCCTTCACTGACGGTTCGGCTCGCGCACGACTCGAACACGGCGCGGCGTCAGGACGCCCTGGGCTCGATGTTCTGGCATGCGCTGGATCGAGACGCGCCGCCGCGCACGCAAATCCTGGTCCCGCCGGCGACGTGGAACCTGCAGGCCGACGACGCGCAGGTCATCCTGACGGCGCTGGCCACCACCATCCGCTCCGGTTTGGGGGTGCCCCGACCGCTCGCGGCGGTGATCGCCGAAGCCTCGGCCCGCACCGAACCGCCGGAGCCGCTGGGCGGTTCCGGGCCGGAACGGGGCCGCTTTGGCGAGAGCGTCACCGCCGACATCAACGGCCAAGTCGGCCGGCTCTGGAAACTGACGTCGGCGTTGAGCACCGACGAGCGCACCGGCCTGACCGGCGTTCAGTACACCGCGCCGCTGCGCGAAGACATGCTGCGCTCGCTGAGCCAATCGGAACCGCCCGACACCCGCAACGGCCTGGCCCAACAGCGGCTTGCGGTCGTCGGTAACACGATCAACGACTTGTTCGGCGCGGTGACGATCGTCAACCCGGGCGGCTCCTACACCCTGGCCACCGAACACAGTCCCCTGCCGTTAGCCCTGCACAACGGCCTGGCCGTGCCGATCAAGGTCCGCGTGCAGGTCGACGCCCCGCCGGGGATGACGGTGACCGACGTCGGGCAGATCGAACTGCCGCCCGGCTACCTGCCGCTGCGGGTACCGATCGAAGTGAACTTCACCCAACGGGTGGCCATCGACGTCACGCTGCGGACCCCGGACGGCACCCGGTTGGGCGAACCGGTGCGCATGTCGGTGCACTCCAACGCCTACGGCAAGGTGCTGTTCGCGATCACCCTGACCGCGGCGGCGGTGCTGGTGCTGCTCGCCGGGCGCCGGCTGTGGCACCGGTTCCGCGGCCAGCCCGACCGCGCCGACCTCGACCGCCCCGATCCGCCGCACCGCCATCCCGCCGATCCTGGGCATGAGGTCGGCGATCGCGTCGACGAAGAGCACCGAGTATGAAACCCGCCTACCGGCGGTCCCATCACCAGCAACCGCCGCAGCAATCACAACCGCCACGGCCACAGCGACCGCCCGGGCCGCCGCCGCCGGGCCGGATTCCGCCGCCGACGGGGCTGATCCCCTCGGGGCCCCCGGGCCCTGACCTGCCCCCGCGGCGGGTGGAACTGTCCGACGCCGCGCTGGTATCGCGGTCGTGGGCGATGGCGTTCGCGACGCTGGTCAGCCGGATCACCGGCTTCGCCCGGATCGTGCTGCTGGCCGCGATTCTGGGTGCGGCGCTGTCCAGCGCCTTCTCGGTGGCCAACCAGCTGCCGAACCTGGTTGCCGCGCTGGTGCTGGAAGCGACCTTCACCGCGATTTTCGTGCCGGTGCTGGCACGCGCCGAGCAGAGCGACCCCGACGGCGGCGCCGCGTTCGTCCGGCGCCTGGTCACCGTGACCAGCACGCTGCTGGTATTCGCCACCGTGGTGTCGGTGGTGGCTGCGCCGATGCTGGTCCGGTTGATGCTGGGCCGCAGCCCGCAGGTCAACGAGCCGCTGACCACCGCGTTCGCCTACCTGCTGCTGCCGCAGGTGCTCGCCTACGGCCTCACGTCGGTGTTCATGGCAATCCTGAACACCCGCAACGTATTCGGGCCGACGGCGTGGGCTCCGGTCGTCAACAACGTCGTCGCGCTGGTGACCCTCGGGGTCTATCTGGCCGTCCCCGGGGAGCTTTCGGTCGATCCCGTCCGGATGGGCAACGCCAAGCTGCTGGTGCTCGGCATCGGCACCACGTTGGGCGTGTACGCACAGACCGCGATACTGCTGATCGCCCTGCGCCGCGAGCGCATCAGCCTGCGCCCGCTGTGGGGAATCGACAAGCGGCTCAAGCGGTTCGGCGCAATGGCCGCCGCGATGGTGCTCTATGTGCTGATCAGCCAGCTCGGCCTGGTGGTGGGAAACCAAATCGCCAGTACCGCAGCGGCTTCCGGCCCCGCGATTTATAACTACACCTGGCTGGTGCTGATGCTGCCGTTCGGCATGATCGGCGTGACGGTGCTGACCGTGGTGATGCCGCGGCTGAGCCGCAACGCGGCGGCCAACGACACCGAGGCCGTGCTCGCCGACCTGTCGCTGGCCACCCGGCTGACGTTGATCACGCTGATTCCGATCGTGGCGTTCATGACCGTCGGCGGCCCCGCGATCGGTAGCGCGTTGTTCGCCTACGGCCACTTCGGCGGGGTCGACGCCGGGTACCTGGGCGCCGCGATCGCGTTGTCGGCGTTCACATTGCTCCCCTACGGTCTGGTGCTCTTGCAGCTGCGTGTGTTCTACGCACGGGAGCAGCCCTGGACGCCGATCGTGATCATCCTCGTCATCACGGCCGTCAAGATCGCGGGCTCGGTGCTGGCGCCCCACGTCGCCCACGACCCGCAACTGGTGGCCGGGTTTCTCGGGCTGGCCAACGGGCTCGGGTTCCTGACCGGCGCGCTCGTCGGCTACTACCTGCTGCGGCGCGCCTTGCTGCCGGCCGGCGGCCAGCTGGTCGGGCTCGCGGAGATACGCACTGTCCTGGTGACGGTCGTCGCGTCGATGCTCGCCGGCCTGATCGCCCACGTGGTCGACCGGCTGCTGGGGCTGGCCGCGCTGACCGCGCACGGCGGCGCCGCCGGTTCGCTGCTGAGACTGTTGGTGCTGGCGTGCATCATGCTGCCGATCATGGTGACGGTCATGGTGCGCGCGCAGGTCCCCGAGGCGGTGGCGGCGATGGCAGCAGTCCGGCGCCGCATCGGCCGGGGCGGCGCCGGACTGAGCGCGGCGCCGGGATCCCACCCGGCGGCTATCGCACGGGGATCGTCTCACCGGGGCGCTGTCACGTACCCTGAGCAGAGGAATTCGTCCCCGCCAGGGGTTAATGCGGTCCAGGATCCGATCCAGCGCAGGCCTCCGGATCGAGCGGGCGACGCCCAGCTAGCGAAAGGACCGGAGGTGACCGACCGCCCCTTGGAGAGCGCCGCATCCGGCCCTGGGTCCAGTTTGGGATCAGGCGGTGACCTACCGCGGCCGTCCGCCGACGACTTCCAGCCTGACATTCCGGCCGAACGGAAGCCCGAATCGCCGGGACCACCCCCCTTTGAGCAGCGCAACGGCGGTTTCGCCGGCGAGCCCGATCGCGGATCGATCCCATTCGAGGCTCCCCGCGAGCGTGCTGCGGAATCATCGGGCGACGATGTGCACCTGGTCCCCGGCGCCCGCATCGCGGGTGGCCGCTATCGGCTGCTGGTTTTCCACGGCGGCGCGCCGCCGTTGCAGTTCTGGCAGGCACTCGACACCGCCCTGGACCGCCAGGTGTCACTCACCTTCGTCGACCCGGACGGGGCCCTGCCCGAGGACGTGCTGCAGGAGATCCTGTCCCGCACGCTGCGGCTCAGCCGGATCGACAAGCCCGGCATCGCGCGCGTGCTCGACGTCGTCCGCTCCGACCACGGCGGCCTGGTCGTCGCGGAGTGGATTCGCGGCGGCTCGCTCCAAGAGGTGGCCGACACCGCCCCCTCACCCGTTGGCGCCGTGCGGGCCATGCAGTCGCTTGCCGCTGCCGCCGACACCGCCCACCGCGCCGGGGTCGCCCTGTCGATCGATCACCCCAGTCGGGTTCGGGTCAGCATCGAAGGCGACGTCGTGCTCGCCTACCCGGCGACCATGCCCGACGCCAACCCAGAGGACGACATCCGCGGCATCGGCGCCTCGCTGTATGCCCTGCTGGTCAACCGGTGGCCGCTGCCGGAGTTCGGGGTGCGCAGCGGGCTCGCGCCGGCTGACCGGGACGGGTCCGGCCTGCCCGTCGAACCCAACTCCATCGATCGCGACATCCCCTTCCAAATCTCCGCGGTTGCCGTGCGTGCGGTACAGGAAGACGGCGGAATCCGCAGTGCGTCAACGCTTTTGAACCTCCTGCAACAAGCCACCGCAGTAGCCGACCGCACCGAGGTGCTGGGCCCGATCGACGACTCGCCGCCGCCTCCGACCCCACGCACGACGGGCGAGGAGCACTCGGCGTTCGTGCGCCGACGCCGCAACCTGATGATCGGCGGCGCCGCGGCACTCGCGGTCATCGTGGTCGCGTTGCTGGTGCTGGCCTCGATCGTGAGCAAGATCTTCGGCAACGTCGGCGGCGGCCTGAACAAGGACGAGCTCGGACTCAACGGCCCGGGTTCCTCGAGCTCGTCGTCGGCGTCGGCGAATCCCGCGCCGGCGGGCAGCATCGTCAAACCCACTCGGGCCACGGTCTTCTCCCCCGACGGGGATCCAGACAACGCGAGTACGGCCGGGCAGGCCATCGATGGCGACCCCTCGACCGCTTGGGCGACCGAGGTTTACACCGATGCCGTCCCGTTCCCCAGTTTCAAGCAGGGCGAAGGGTTGGTACTGCAGCTGCCGAAACCCACCGTGGTCGGCCAGGTCACCATCGACACGCCCAGCACCGGCACCAAGGTCGAGATTCGCTCGGCGTCCACGGCCTCGCCCTCGAAGCTGGACGACACCACCGTGCTGGCTCCGGCATTCACGCTCAAACCCGGCCACAACGTCATCCCGGTCAAGGCCGGCTCGCCGACGTCGAACCTGTTGATCTGGATCTCCACGTTGGGGACCACCAACGGCAAGAGCCAGGCCGGTTTGTCCGAGATCACCGTTCGAGCCGCATCCTGAGACTCACAACCACGCCGACGAGTGAAGTGCCGCACGACACCCCATTGGTTAGTGTCCGGCCGTGGGCATCGGCGGGTACATCCAGCAGGAACGCAGTGACGCCGAGCTGCTGGCCGCACACGTCGCCGGCGACCGCGACGCCTTCGGCGAGTTGTTCGGACGCCATCGACGCCAGCTGCACCGCCTGGCCCGGCTGACCACCCGCAGTCCCGAGGACGCGGAAGACGCGCTGCAGGATGCCATGCTGTCGGCGCACCGGGGCGCCGGCACTTTTCGGTACGACGCCGCGGTCGGCAGCTGGCTGCACCGGATCGTGGTCAACGCCTGCCTGGATCGGCTGCGGCGCACCAAATCCCACCGGACCGCACCGCTCGAGGACGTCTACCCGGTGGCTGATCGCACCGCGCAGGTGGAGACCGCCATGTTGGTGCAACACGCACTGATGCGGCTGCCCTTAGAGCAGCGCGCCACGATTGTCGCGGTCGACATGCAGGGCTACTCGATCGCCGACACCGCCGCGCTGCTCGGCGTCGCCGAGGGCACGGTCAAGAGCCGATGCGCCCGTGCCCGGGTGCGGCTCGCCCAGCTGCTCGGCTATCTGGATGCCGGCGCCCACACCACACCCGACCACCCCGCCGGTCAGCGTTGACGCCGCTCGTGCGGACCGGGCGTGACCGTCGATCGGGGCATGACGGACACTGGGGCGGATGGGCGATGCGGAAAACCAACCGGCGGACGACGATCTGGATCAGCGGAATGCGGGAGCAGTCCCGCCGCCGACGGTCGAAGCGCTCGCCGACCTCCAGGCCGGTCTGCTTGACGACGACGCCGCCGCCCGGCTGCGCCGGCAAGTTCGCGAAGACCCGGCTGCCGCAGGGATCCTGCAAGCCTTGAACCAGGTGCGCCGCGACGTCGCGGGCGCCGGCGCCGATCCGGAATCAGCGCCCGAACCACCCGCCGACGTGACCGCCCGGATCTCCGAGGCGCTGCGGGCGGCGGGTCCGGAGGGCTCGCCGAGCGTGGCCACCCACTCCGCACGCCCGCGCATCCGCCCCACCCGCGTTGCCGCCGGTGCGGCCGGGGTCTGCGCGGTGCTCGCCGCGATCGGCTTCGGCACCGCCGCACTGCTCAACGCCCCCGCACCGACACCGAGCACACCAACGACCGCCGAGCACATCACGGTGTCGACGCCGCCCATGGCGATCCCGCTGTCGGCGGCCGAAATCATCGGCCTGCTCGGCCGTGCTCCCGATTACGGCCCGCTCGGTGACCCGTCCCGGCGCGCGTCCTGTCTCGGCGGTCTCGGCTATCCCGCGTCCACGCAGGTGCTCGGCGCGCGGCCGATCGAGATCAATGCCCGCCCCGGTGTGCTGCTGGTACTCCCCGCCGATACCGCGGCCGACCTGGCGGTCTTTGCGGTGGCGCTGAACTGCAGTGCCGCCGACACCGGGCTGTTAGCCAGCACCCAAGTCCCGCGGCCTTAAGGTGGTGCCACGTGTTTCGCGACACCACCGGGAACACCCACGCCTACGCTGGCGTTCGACACGATTGAAGAAATCTGTATCTGAAAGGCTCGTATGACCGACTCCGCTCATGACACAGTCCACGACGTCATCGTCATCGGTTCCGGTCCGGCCGGGTACACGGCAGCCCTCTACACGGCGCGCGCACAGCTGGCACCGCTGGTCTTCGAAGGGACGTCGTTCGGTGGTGCGCTGATGACCACGACCGAGGTGGAGAACTACCCCGGCTTCCGCGACGGCATCACCGGCCCGGAACTGATGGACCAGATGCGCGAGCAGGCGCTGCGTTTCGGGGCGGACCTGCGGATGGAAGACGTCGAGTCGGTTTCGCTGGACGGCCCGATCAAGTCGGTCGTCACGGCCGACGGGGAGACCTTCAAGGCTCGGGCCGTCATCTTGGCCATGGGTGCCGCGGCACGTTATCTGCAGGTGCCCGGCGAGCAGGAGTTGCTGGGCCGTGGGGTGAGCGCATGTGCCACCTGCGACGGGTTCTTCTTCCGCGACCAGGACATCGCCGTGATCGGCGGCGGTGACTCCGCGATGGAAGAGGCGACGTTCCTGACCCGGTTTGCCCGTAGCGTGACCCTTGTGCACCGCCGCGACGAGTTCAGGGCGTCGAAGATCATGCTCAACCGCGCGCGCACCAACGACAAGATCAAATTCATGACCAACCAGACCGTGGTCGCGGTGGACGGCGAGTCAACGGTGACCGGATTGCGGTTGCGCGACAACGTAACTGGCGAAGAAATCACGCTGCCGGTGACAGGTGTCTTCGTCGCGATCGGTCACGAACCGCGATCGGCCCTGGTGCGCGACGCCATCGACCTCGACGCGGAAGGCTACGTGCTCGTCAAGGGGCGCACCACAAGCACCACGCTGGAGGGCGTCTTCGCGTCCGGTGATCTGGTCGACCACACGTACCGCCAAGCGGTCACCGCCGCGGGCAGTGGCTGTGCCGCCGCCATTGACGCCGAGCGCTGGCTGGCGGATCAGGAAGATTCGGAAGCCGCCGGCACAAAGACGGCGACTGGTAATGCGGACAATACTGATTTGATTGGAGCACCACGATGAGCGATGCCGAAAAGGCCGGGGCCACAAAGGAAGTCTCTGACGCGTCCTTCTCCGCGGACGTGTTGTCCAGCGATAAGCCTGTGCTGGTTGACTTCTGGGCGACGTGGTGCGGACCATGCAAGATGGTCGCGCCCGTTCTCGAGGAGATCGCGGCCGAGCGATCGGATCAACTGACCGTCGCCAAGCTCGACGTCGACGCAAACCCGGAGACGGCGCGCGACTTCCAGGTGGTGTCGATCCCCACGATGATCCTGTTCAAAGACGGCCAGCCGGTGAAGCGGATCGTCGGCGCGAAGGGCAAGGCGGCGCTGTTGCGTGAGCTTTCCGACGCGGTTCCCAACCTCGCCTGACCGCATCTGCTTTGCGGCAATGCCCCGCCGTTTAGCCTGGGGTTTTCCCGAAATTGAGCAGGATCTGCGACAATACCGGTTAACTGTAGTGCGGTTGTGAGCCTGTCAGTTTGTCCCGGAGGGCCCTTGGTATGTCGAGTCCGCGCCGCGAAAACGGCGACGCTCTGCGCTGTGGTGACCGCAGCGCAGCTGTGACCGAGATCCGTGCCTCGCTGGCTGCACTAGGGCTTCTCGACAACGCCGAAGAAGATTTGACCACGGGCCGCCATGTGGCGCTCGAGGTCTTCGATGCCCAGCTCGACCAGGCGGTCCGCGCCTTTCAGCAGCATCGTGGCCTGCTCGTGGACGGCATCGTCGGCGAGGCCACCTACCGGGCGCTCAAAGAGGCGTCCTACCGACTCGGCGCGCGCACCCTCTACCACCAATTCGGCGCACCTCTCTACGGTGACGACGTCGCGACGTTACAGGCCCGGCTCCAAGACCTCGGTTTCTACACGGGACTGGTCGACGGACATTTCGGACTGCAGACCCACAGCGCCTTGATGTCGTACCAGCGCGAGTACGGGATGTCCGCCGACGGCATCTGCGGCCCGGAAACCTTGCGCTCCTTGTACTTTCTGAGTTCGCGGGTCAGCGGTGGCTCGCCTCATGCAATTCGCGAAGAAGAATTGGTCCGTCGGTCGGGCCCGCGGCTTTCGGGCAAGCGGATCATCATCGATCCGGGTCGGGGCGGCGACGACCACGGTTTGATCGCACACGGCCCGGCCGGTCCGGTCAGCGAAGCAGACATCTTGTGGGACTTGGCCAGCCGGCTTGAGGGCCGGATGACCGCCATCGGCATGGAAACGTTTCTGTCCCGGCCGACCAACCGCAGTCCCTCGGATGCCGAGCGTGCCGCGACCGCCAACAACGTGGGCGCGGACCTGATGATCAGCCTGCGCTGCGAAGCTCA
This sequence comes from Mycobacterium sp. IDUB_19, assembly GCF_055419445.1. Taxonomy (NCBI): domain Bacteria; kingdom Bacillati; phylum Actinomycetota; class Actinomycetes; order Mycobacteriales; family Mycobacteriaceae; genus Mycobacterium; species Mycobacterium sp. IDUB_19. The sequence goes on from NZ_JBVAXR010000016.1 coordinate 26,241, forward strand.
GGTCGGCCCTTCGGCCAACGGGGTAGCCTCGTTCCACTTCGGCAACTCGCACGGTTCGGTGTCGACGATCGGTCGAAATCTCGCCGACTTCATCCAACGAGAAGTGGTGGCCCGCACCGGATTACGGGATTGCCGGACGCACGGCCGTACTTGGGACCTGCTGCGGCTGACGCGGATGCCCACCGTCCAGGTCGACGTCGGCTACATCACCAATCCGGGTGATCGGGACATGCTGCTCTCCACCCAATCGCGCGATGCCATCGCCGAAGGTATCCTCGCCGCGGTCAAGCGGCTCTACCTGCTGGGCAAGAACGACCGGCCCACGGGAACGTTCACGTTCGCCGAGCTGCTTGCACACGAATTGTCGGTTGAGCGGACGACCCGGCTCGGCGGTACTTAACCGTCCTGCTTGTTCTGCAACGTATTTCCCACGGTGGACCCGGCGCCGACGGGCTGCTGCAGCTGGGCGTTCGCCAGCAGGCGCTCCAAAGCGGCCTCCACTTCGGCTTTCCACCCCAGCCCCTTGTCCAGCTCGAGTCGTAGCCGCGGGAAGTACGGATGTGGTGCCACGACAACGAATCCGACATCCTTCAAAAATTCCGCGTCGATGATGCAGCGCTCCACCGAGCAGTCACCGAGGGACTCCAGCACCGGCCGAACGTCGGGGTCGGCGAGCTGCGGATCCAACAACTCCGAAGCCGCCGGTGTGCGGCCGAACGCTTCCAGCGCCCGGACCCCACGGCGCATCAATTCGTCGATCACCCGGGCCAGCAGGCTGTGCGGCAAGTCGTCGGCGGCATGCCCCAGTTCGATACCCATCGACGTCAGCAGCACCGCGTCCGGAGACACCGGCGCGGTAGGAAACCGGTGCGCCCGCGGTACCGCTCCCGGCGGGGCGTACAAGACGTAGCCCAGGCATGGCGGATCGGTGTGGCTTTGCTCGTCGGGCATCGCGGTCGCGACCTGACCGCACGAACCCCACTCCAGCATGACCATCGAGAGCCACGCCTCTTTCTCGAATTCGGGGTCGGCAAGATGGCCCTGGTCGCCAAGCGTCGCGGGATCTACCTCCCAGAAGACGCAGCGGCGCGCGTGCTTGGGAAGTTGCTCGAAGGCTTCGAGCCGCAGGGGCGTGATTCGAGCAGACACTAGCCTCCTGGCTTCCGTGCGTATCGCAGCCCATTGCGCCAAGCCCGGCTGTCCCAGGCTGACGTGCACCACCAACCCCTCCAGGATAGGAGAGTTTGCCGTTTTCGGGCCAGTGTTGGCCCGACCACGCCGAGGAGGCGGCCGAAACGCCCCGGCACGCGGGGTGACCGGTTTGCCGAATGCCGAAAAGCCTTGATACACACCGGATCTCCGCGCTCCAGGGGGTCAGATGAGCGCCGGAAACCCGCGCTGTGTCACAGTGACGTAATTACGCGGTATGGCTGGTCATGCCTTTGGCGGGGCCATGGTGTCGATAATCCGCTGGAGATCCTCCACCGAGGCGAACTCCACCACGATCCTCCCCTTGCGCTTGCCCAGGCTGACCGTCACCCGGGTATCGAAGGCGTTCGACAGCCGCTCGGCAACGTCTTGCAGGCCCGGCATCTGGATCGGCTTGCGGCGCTGCGGTGCCGGCGTCGCAGCGTCGCCACGGTTGGCCAGTGTCACGGCCTCCTCGGTGGCGCGCACCGACAGACCCTCGGCGACGATCCGGCTCGCCAACTCTTCCTGCGCCGCGGGGCCCGACTCCAGCGACAGCAACGCGCGGGCATGTCCGGCGGACAGCACCCCCGCGGCCACTCTGCGCTGTACCGCGATCGGCAGTTTCAGCAACCGGATCATGTTGGTGATCAGCGGCCGCGAGCGCCCGATCCTCGAGGCCAGTTCGTCGTGGGTGACGCCGAACTCGTCGAGCAACTGCTGGTATGCCGCCGCTTCTTCCAACGGGTTCAGCTGTGCCCGGTGGATGTTCTCGAGTAAGGCGTCGCGCAGCAGGTTGTCGTCGGTCGTCTCCCGCACGATCGCCGGGAGGGTGGCCAGCTCCGCGGCCTGGGCAGCCCGCCAGCGCCGCTCCCCCATCACAATCTGGTAGCGCGCACCGCCCGGTGCCGGTGTTACCGCTCGCACCACGATCGGTTGCAACAATCCGAATTCGCGGATCGAGTGCACCAACTCGGCCAGTGCCTCGTCGTCGAACACCTGGCGCGGCTGGCGCGGGTTGGGCTCGATGTCGGCCGGTGAGATCTCGCGGTACACCGCACCCATCGCGGATACGCTCGGCGCCGACCCACCGATCAGGACGTCGGCGGCCGCATCGCCCATCCGCGGGCCCAGGGTTGCCGGTCCCGAGTCACCCTCGGCGGGGCCGGTCGGGATCAGCGAAGCCAGGCCTCGGCCGAGGCCGCCCTTCTTGCGTAGTGGCTGCGTCATTGTCGTCCCTTCACGGATGGTGATTAGTCACGCTGCGCGAGTTCGCGACTCGCGTCGAGATAGCTCATCGCCCCGCGCGATCCGGGGTCGTAGTCGATGATTGTCATGCTGTAGCCCGGGGCCTCCGAGACCTTCACGCTGCGCGGGATCACGGTCCGCAGCACCTTGTCGCCGAAGTAGCGGCGAACCTCCTCGGCCACCTGGTCGGCAAGCTTGGTTCGTCCGTCATACATCGTGAGGATCACCGTCGTGACATCGAGCTGGGGGTTGAGATGCGCCTTCACCATCTCGATGTTGCGCATCAGCTGTGACACACCTTCCAGCGCGTAGTACTCGCACTGGATCGGGATCATTACTTCTGGCGCGGCGACGAGCGCGTTGATGGTCAGCAGACCCAGCGACGGCGGGCAGTCCACGAATACATAGTCGAAGTCGAAGTCCTGCAGCTCGGCCAAAGCGGTACGCAATCGATTCTCGCGCGCGACCATGCTGACCAATTCGATCTCGGCGCCGGCCAGATCGATGGTCGAGGGCACGCAGAACAGCCGCTCGCTGTGCGGGCTGCGCCGCAGCGCCGACTGCAACGAGACCTCGCCGAGCAGCACCTCATACGACGAGGGCGTCCCCGCTTGCCGATCGGTGATACCGAGGGCCGTGCTCGCATTGCCCTGGGGATCGAGATCGATGACGAGGGTCTTGAGTCCCTGGACCGCCAGTGCGGCGGCAAGGTTGACCGCGGTGGTCGTCTTACCGACGCCGCCCTTCTGGTTGGCAACCGTGAAGACCCGGCGGTGGCGGGGCCGGGGCAGGGGCGGGTACGTGGTGTGCAGCACCCGCATGGCGCGTTCTGCCGCGGCGCCGATCGGGGTGTCGTATTCGTTCGATGTTTCACGTGAAACATCCGCGGTGGTTTCGCTTGGCGCCTCGTCCGCGAGGGGTACCGACTCGTCCGGCGCCAGCGGCGGTGCGATGGGCGCCCCCGCCGAGTACGGGCGCTGCGCGCCTGGACCCGAGCCGCCGGACTGATCCCGGGCAGAGCTCATCGCTTTCTCCTCTCCGCCCTCGGTGCCGACCCACGACGCGACCGCGCTGCGCGCTGCGCTACCACCACGGTTGCGGGCGGACGCAAATAGCTCGCGCCACATGTCACCACCCTGACATCTACTGCATTCAACGCTGCCATCCCACGCCGGTGCTCTTCGACTTCATCGGGAGCACGCTCCCCCTTGATCGCGATCATCCGTCCGCCCGGCCGTAGCAACGGCATGCTCCACTTCGTCAACTTGTCCAACGCTGCAACCGCTCGCGACACCGCGGCATCTCGTTCGCCGAACCGCTCGCGTACCCAAGGCTCTTCGGCGCGGCCGCGGACCACTTCGATGGTTAACCCTAGTTCCGCGACGACCTCTTTGAGAAACTCGCTGCGGCGCAATAACGGCTCGAGGAGCGCGACCTCCAGATCGGGCCGTGCGATCGCCAACGGTATCCCCGGCAACCCCGCCCCGCTCCCGATATCGACGACTCGTTCGCCGTGTTCGAGAAGTTCGGCAACCGCTGCACTATTTAATAGGTGGCGGTCCCAGATGCGGTCCACTTCGCGGGGACCCAGAAGTCCGCGCTCCACTCCGGCCGTTGCGAGCGCCTCCGCATACCGCTCCGCGACGTCGAGGCGTGGCCCGAATACCTCGACCGCCGCCATGGGTGCCGGGCCGGGGCCCACGGTGCCGGGCGCTTCCGCCTCGTCGAAACCCCCGACATGTTTCACGTGAAACATTCCTCCGGTCTTCGGACCTACAGGGCGGGGCGAACTACACCGATGTAACCCGGTCCTGGCTAGTCGTGCAGGACGACAACGCGGCGGGACGGTTCGACGCCCTCGCTCTCGCTGTGCACCCCGTCCACCGCCGCGACGGCATCGTGGACGATCTTCCGCTCGAACGGGGTCATCGGCTTGAGCTCTTCGCGCTCGCCGCTCTCCAGCACGCGCCGCGCGACCTTGTCGCCCAACGCGGCAAGCTCCTCGCGACGGCGCCGGCGCCAACTCGCGATGTCGAGCATGAGCCGGCTACGGACGCCGGTCTTTTGATGGACCGCCAACCGGGTGAGCTCTTGGAGCGCGTCGAGCACTTCGCCGCCACGGCCGACCAACTTGGCCAAGTCGTCGCTGCCGTCGATGCTGACGATGGCCCGGTTGCCTTCGACGTCCAGATCGATATCGCCGTCGAAGTCCAACAGATCCAATAGCTCTTCCAGGTAGTCGCCGGCGATCTCCCCTTCAGCGACCAGCCGCTCCTCCTGGTCCTCACCTTCGGGCGCCCCGGCCTCTGGCGTCGCGGTGTCCTCGGCTTCATCCTCGACCGCCACTGGGGTATCCAAGTCGCGTTCGGTGGTGTCAGCGTCCGTCATTTCTTCTCCCTCATCCATGGGTCCGTCCCTGTCTCATTCGGGTCACTCTCCGGAGACGGCCCGGTAAAGCTGTGGCGCTGTTGTCAGCGCTTCCGTTTCTTCGGTCGAGCCCCGGGTCTGGGTGTGCGGGTACCCGGACCATTCGTGTCGCCGGTCATGTCCGGCTTGTCCGGTGCGCCGTCTTCCGCCGCGCCGCCGTCCGCGTCCGTCTTCGGCTCGGTGTCATCGTCGGCCGTCGACGAGCCGTTGCCACTCGCCGGCGTTGCCTTGCGCTTCGGCTTGGCGCCCGGTTGCGGCGCATTGGCCGCGCGCCGCTGAAGCACTTCCTGCTTCTTGGCCTCGTCCTCTTTCTCGATCATGTTGAACACGTAGTGCTGCTGACCGAAAGTCCAAATGTTGTTCGAGAACCAGTACAAGATGATGGCCACCGGAAGGAAGGGGCCACCGACAACCACTCCCAGCGGAAAGACATACAGCGCAAGCTTGTTCATCATGGCCGTCTGAGGATTGGCGGCGGCCTCCGCGCTCTGCCGGGCGACCGATGCTCGGCTGTTGAAGTAGGTGGCGATGCCCGCCAGGATCATCACCGGCGCGCCGACCGCGATCACCGCGGGGCGGCTGAAATCGATGAAGGCATCCAGACCGGTGCGCTGTGTCATGGACGCACCGATCGGCGCGCCGAACAGGTTCGCGTCCAGGAAGTGTCCGACGTCGGTCGGGCTGAACATGTAGTTGCCCGTCAACCGGTTTTGGATGACCGACATCTGTGGTTGCCCGAAGCCGCCCGTCGTGCGGTTGAACGAACGCAACACGTGATAGAGCCCGAGGAACACCGGGATCTGGGCGAGCATCGGCAAGCAGCCCAGGATCGGGTTGAACCCGTGCTCGCGTTGCAGCTTCTGCATCTCGAGCGCCATCCGCTGACGGTCCTTGCCGTACTTCTTCTGCAGCGCCTTGATCTGTGGTTGCAGTTCTTGCATCTGCCGGGTGGTACGGATCTGGCGCACGAACGGCTTGTAGAGCAGCGCACGCAAGGTGAACACGAGGAACATCACCGACAGGGCCCACGCGAAAAAGTTTGAGGGTCCCAGCAGCGCACCGAACAGCTTGTACCAAACCCACATGATCCACGACACCGGGTAGTAGACGAAGTCCAGGCTGAATACATCAAACAAAAGATTCACTCTCCCCTCGCGGCGCCGGGGTCTCCCCGCCGCCGCTGGTGTCTTCGAAGTTCAACCGGCAACCCTGGTGTTCGGGGGCGCGATCCGGTACCGGATCCCATCCTCCCCGATGCCATGGTCCACACTTGGCGAGCCTGACTGCCGCCAGCCAGCTCCCCCGAATCAAGCCGTACTCGGTGAGCGCATCCACGGCGTACTGACTGCACGTCGGCATAAAGCGACATGTCGCCGGCCGCAGCGGTGAGACCATGTGGCGGTACAGCTGGATTAGAAAAATCAGTCCTCGCGCGACGGTCCTGCCCGCGCCACCCACTCTCGCGCGCGCCGGCGCCGTCACACTCAACGGTCCGCTCCCGCTCGTTCGAAGGCGCGCCGCAGACCTTTGCGTAGCTCCTGCTCCAACCAGGCGGACGACACCCGCCGGCTGCTGGGCAACGCCCGGATGACCACCTGGTCGCCTTCATGAAGATCCGCGAGCATGCCCCGCACGGCGTGGCGGAGACGTCGTGAGACCCGATGCCGGTCAACGGCCGAGCCCACTGATTTGGCGACGATCAACCCCACCCGCGGACCCTGGCCCACTTCGGAAGCGTTTCCCCGGCGCACATGTACAACGAGATCGGGCTGCGCCGTACGCATCCCGTGTTTCACTGTCGCATCGAATTCCCGTGACCGTCTCATGCGGTTGCGCGCGGGAAGCACCGCCAACAAGCCTGTCGGTCAGATCAGGCAGATATCGCGCGGCGGCCCTTGCGGCGGCGGCCCGACACAATGGCACGCCCGGCACGGGTACGCATACGCAAACGGAAGCCGTGCACACGGGCTCGGCGCCGGTTGTTCGGCTGGAAGGTCCGCTTCCCCTTGGCCACGGCGTTCTCCTCGTTCTGTCTCGCTAGAAGCTTTCCCAGCCATCCGGCCGTTCACGTTTGGCTCAGCTAAATTGCTTCGTGATTCGGTCGCAAACTGTTCCTGCTACTGGCCGGCGCGGTCCCCGGGGGCATAATTCCTGGGTCGCAGCCGTATCGCCGACTTTCGGGCGACTGTCTGAGGCTACTGACGAGCGTTCGCTGGGTCAAACCTGGCCTGCCCCAACGGACCCAATGGCACCCAAGATGAAATCTTTGGCTGTCGATGGCGCCGACCAGCACGACTTCATCGTCAAGTTGCAACACGCCCCAGCAGACCCTAAATAACCTGACTGGAATGCAGCAGAACTGTTGGCAGCCGCACGGAAAACTGTTAGCTTCGGGCAATGCCGTTTCAGACTGGAGCGGCGCTCGACAACGAAGCATGATGGCGGATCTACTAGCTGTGCAGGCGACCTAGCCGGGATTGTCTCCAGTCCGCAGATCGCGAGCCGTCGCCGGTAGGTTGCGGCCCGCATACGCCTATCCTGTCCACACCTGTGTATAACTATGTGGACAGTTGCTTTGTCGGCAAGCGTGTTTGCACCTCGAAGTCGGACCAGGGAGATGCGTCGTTGACCGATGACTCCGGTTCGGGTTTCACAACAGTGTGGAATGCGGTCGTCTCTGAACTCAACGGTGACTCCGACGACGATGGTGCGAGCAGTAGTCGTACGACTCTCGTCAATCCGCTGACTCCTCAGCAGCGAGCATGGCTCAACCTCGTGCAGCCACTCACCATCGTCGAGGGCTTCGCCTTGTTATCGGTGCCGAGCAGCTTTGTGCAAAACGAGATCGAACGCCACCTGCGCACCCCAATCACCGATGCGCTGAGCCGCCGGCTCGGACAACAGGTCCAACTCGGGGTGCGGATCGCTCCGCCTTCCGACGACACCGATGATTCCGCGTTCCCGCAGGGGGACAGCTTCACCGAGGACATCGACGTAGAAGCGTCAAGTGACGTCGACGAGACCGACGAAAACGGTGAAGTCCTCGGCGCCGAGCACAGTTGGCCCAACTACTTCGCCGAACGCCCACACAGCACCGACGCGGCCGCGGCCGCCGGCGGAACGAGCCTCAACCGGCGCTACACCTTCGAGACTTTCGTCATCGGTGCCTCCAATCGCTTCGCGCACGCCGCGGCCCTGGCGATCGCCGAAGCACCGGCACGCGCCTACAACCCGCTCTTCATCTGGGGCGAGTCCGGGCTCGGCAAGACCCACTTGTTGCACGCCGCAGGCAATTACGCGCAGCGGCTGTTCCCCGGCATGCGCGTCAAGTACGTATCCACCGAGGAATTCACCAACGACTTCATCAACTCGCTTCGCGACGATCGCAAGGTCGCATTCAAGCGCAGCTATCGCGACGTCGACGTGCTGTTGGTCGATGACATTCAGTTCATCGAAGGCAAGGAAGGTATCCAGGAAGAGTTCTTCCACACCTTCAACACGTTGCACAACGCCAACAAGCAGATCGTCATCTCCTCTGACCGCCCACCCAAACAACTCGCCACTCTGGAAGACCGGCTGAGAACACGCTTCGAGTGGGGCCTGATCACCGATGTGCAGCCACCCGAACTGGAAACCCGCATCGCGATTCTGCGCAAGAAAGCACAGATGGAACGGCTCGCGGTACCCGACGACGTACTCGAGCTCATTGCCAGCAGCATCGAGCGCAACATCCGTGAGCTCGAAGGAGCTCTGATCCGGGTCACCGCGTTCGCCTCGCTGAACAAGACGCCGATCGACAAGTCGCTGGCCGAGATTGTGCTGCGCGACCTGATCGCCGATGCCAGCACGATGCAGATCAGTGCGGCGACCATCATGGCCGCCACCGCCGAATACTTCGACACCACGGTCGAGGAGTTACGGGGACCGGGTAAGACCCGAGCACTGGCTCAGTCGCGCCAGATCGCGATGTATCTCTGTCGCGAACTCACCGACCTGTCTCTCCCCAAGATCGGCCAGGCATTCGGCCGCGATCACACCACGGTCATGTACGCGCAGCGAAAGATCTTGTCCGAGATGGCCGAGCGGCGTGAGGTATTCGATCACGTCAAGGAACTCACCACTCGCATCCGTCAGCGCTCCAAGCGCTGATTCGGGCCACCGCGCGTCAAACTTTTTTCAAAAAACTTCTCGCACGTTTGTCACTCCAGCCACAGCCGATCGATGTGCGCAGCGTTGTGTACAAACGTGCCAAACAACAGTGCAGCGATCGCCCTTGAAGTGCACACCCCTCCCCCATCCCCAACGGGCCAACATCGGCTGCACAGTTACCAACCCTGTCATCCACAAGCCGATCGCTGCGCTAGCTGCGCCGAGAGAGACCTGTCCCCAGGATGCACAGGCCTTAATACTGGTACTGAGATCTCTCCATCGTTTCTTCTTTGAAGAACAGCCTTGGGGACACCTCGTTACACAGCGCACACGAAGCTCTCGATCACTCGGCTTGTCGGCCTTCGCGATTAGCTTTCAAGATGGCCGCAGAAGCTCTACGGTTGTGATTCGACTCCCGTTGTGGACGTCGTGGCGCAGTACCTGCCATCGGCGTTCGTTGCGGGGCCCCACGCTGGCGGGGCTGGAAGGCTAGCTGCCGGATTGGATCTTTGGGTAGGTGAAGGGACGCTATGGACGTGGCGACGACAACTGCTGGCCTCACTGATCTGAAGTTTCGCCTGGTCCGAGAATCTTTTGCCGAAGCGGTGTCGTGGGTTGCGAAGAACCTGCCGAGCCGGCCGGCCGTGCCGGTTCTTTCGGGAGTGCTGTTGACCGGTACCGATGAGGGCCTGACGATCTCGGGATTCGATTACGAGGTATCCGCCGAAGTACAGGTTGCAGCCGAAATAGCCTCTCCGGGAAGCGTTTTGGTGTCAGGACGGCTGTTATCCGACATCACCCGGGCGTTGCCGGACAAGCCGGTGGACTTTTACGTTGATGGCAATCGGGTCGCGTTGACCTGCGGAAGCGCAAAGTTCTCGTTACCGACGATGGCTGTTGAGGACTACCCGACGCTGCCGACATTGCCCGAAGAGACCGGGAGCTTGCCGTCGGATTTGTTCGCCGAGGCGATCGGGCAGGTCGCGATTGCCGCCGGCCGCGACGACACGCTGCCGATGCTGACCGGCATTCGGGTCGAGATCTCGGGTGAGAAGGTCGTTTTGGCCGCCACCGACAGGTTCCGTTTGGCAGTTCGCGAGCTGACGTGGTCGGCGCTGTCGCCCGACATCGAAGCGGCAGTGTTGGTCCCGGCCAAGACACTGGCTGAGGCGGCCAAAACCGGCACGGACGGTTCCGATGTTCGGTTGTCGTTGGGTGCCGGCACCGGAGTCGGAAAAGAGGGGCTGCTTGGTATCAGCGGCAACGGCAAACGCAGCACCACGCGGCTGCTGGATGCCGAGTTCCCCAAGTTTCGTCAGCTGTTGCCCGCCGAGCACACCGCGGTCGCAACCATCAACGTCGCTGAGTTGACTGAAGCCATCAAGCTGGTTGCGTTGGTAGCGGACCGGGGTGCGCAGGTACGCATGGAATTCGCGGACGGCATGTTGCGGCTGTCGGCCGGCGCCGACGATGTCGGCCGCGCGGAGGAAGAACTCGCCGTCGACTTCGCCGGTGAGCCGTTGACGATCGCGTTCAACCCGACTTACCTGACCGACGGACTCAGCTCGGTGAAGGCGGATCGCGTGTCGTTCGGTTTCACCACCGCGGGCAAGCCGGCATTGCTGCGCCCGGCGTTCGATGCGGATAGCCATCCGACGGGCACCGGTCCGTTCTCCGCGTTGCCCACGGATTACGTCTATCTGTTGATGCCAGTTCGGTTGCCCGGATAGGTGTACGTCCGGCATTTAGGGCTGCGCGACTTCCGGTCCTGGGCACACGCCGACCTCGAGCTCGAACCGGGCCGGACGGTGTTCGTCGGTCCCAACGGTTTTGGGAAGACGAATCTGGTTGAGGCACTGTGGTATTCGACCACCTTAGGCTCACACCGGGTCGGGACGGACGCTCCGTTGATTCGAGTGGGTGCCGATCGAGCAGTGGTTTCCACGATTGTGGTCAACGAGGGGCGGGAATGCGCGATCGATTTGGAGATTGCCGCGGGACGGGCGAACAAGGCTCGGCTGAACCGCTCGCCGGTGCGCAGCACGCGCGAGGTGATCGGTGTATTACGCGCCGTGCTCTTTGCTCCTGAGGACTTGGCCCTGGTCCGCGGGGATCCGGCAGATCGGCGCCGCTATCTCGACGAGTTGGCCACCGTGCGTCGCCCGGTGATCGCCGCGCTACGCGCGGACTACGACAAAGTGTTGCGGCAGCGCGGTGCGCTGCTGAAATCATTGGCCGGGTCGCGGCATCGAGGTGACCCAGGCGCGCTGGACACCCTTGACGTTTGGGACAGCCGATTGGCCGAGCTCGGCGCCGAATTGATGGCCGCCCGTATCGATTTGGTGAACCAGTTGGCGCCGGAAGTGGAAAAGGCCTACCAGTTGTTGGCGCCGGCCTCACGGCCGGCCGGGATCAACTACAAAACAAGCATCGACGGTTTAGGTACCGAAGGCGGGGACGACGCCGCGGGTGGGGACCGGGACTTTTTGGAAGCCGCGCTGCTGGCCGCGCTGGCGGCCCGGCGCAACGCCGAATTGGAACGCGGCGTGTGTCTCGTCGGCCCGCATCGCGACGACTTGGAGTTACGCCTCGGCGATCAACTTGCCAAAGGCTTTGCCAGCCATGGGGAATCCTGGTCTTTCGCGATCGCGCTGCGGCTGGCTGCGTATGAATTGCTCCGGGCGGACGGCAGCGAACCGGTGCTGTTGCTCGACGACGTGTTCGCCGAACTGGACGCAGCCCGCCGCAAGGCCCTGGCGGCCGTCGCCGAATCCGCGGAACAGGTGTTGGTAACCGCGGCGGTGCTGGAAGATATCCCCGCGGGCTGGGACGCTAGGCGGGTGCACATCAACTTGCAAGACGATGACACTGGACGAGTCTCGGTGCTGCAAGCATGACCGGCAGCCAAGACGAGCCACCCGCCGAACGCTCCGAACAACCAAGCGACCTCAGCGGTATCGACTTGGTGCGGCGCACCCTCGAGGAGGCCCGCGCAGCAGCGCGAGCGCAGGGCAAGGACGCGGGGCGTGGGCGCGGAAGCAATCCCGTTCCGCGTCGTGTTGCCGGGCGGCGGCGAAGCTGGTCGGGTCCGGGACCCGACGTGCGCGACCCACAACCGATGGGAAGGGTCGTCCGCGACCTTGCGAAGAAGCGCGGTTGGTCGGGGCGCGTCGCCGAGGGCACGGTACTCGGCCACTGGGCATCCGTGGTGGGCCATCAGATCGCCGATCACGCCACCCCGACCGCCCTCAACGAGGGGGTGCTCAGTGTGGCAGCCGAATCCACCGCTTGGGCCACGCAGTTGCGCATGGTCCAAGCGCAGCTGTTGGCCAAGATCGCCGCCGCGGTGGGCAACGGCGTAGTGACCTCCCTGAAGATCACCGGTCCGGCCGCCCCTTCCTGGCGGAAGGGGCCCCGGCACATCTCCGGTCGAGGCCCGCGCGACACGTACGGCTGACACAATTGGGTGGTTCATCGACACTGGCGACGTGCCGCCGACAAGGCGTAAAGGTACGACCTCTCAGATCCGCGAGAACGAAACGGACCCCCGTAACGCACGTCCGGACGCGGCGTCAATAAAGAAATTGAGCGCACGGCGCATCCAGATAGGTAGAAACGCGCCCAGAAAATCGGTGCCGACCCCCGATGACGGTAGAGTGAAGTGATGCGACTGCTGCGGTGACTGGAACCGCCCGCATGAAACCCCGAGGAGAGCATTCCGACCGTGGCTGCCCAGAAGAAGAAGGCGCAAGACGAATACGGCGCGTCAGCGATCACCGTGCTCGAAGGCTTGGAGGCCGTCCGTAAACGCCCCGGCATGTACATCGGGTCTACCGGGGAGCGAGGTCTGCACCACCTCGTCTGGGAGGTCGTCGACAACTCGGTGGACGAGGCGATGGCCGGCTATGCCGACCAGGTCGATGTGCGCATCCTCGATGACGGCAGCGTGGAGGTCGCCGACAACGGGCGCGGTATCCCGGTCGCGATGCACTCCACCGGCGCGCCCACCGTGGACGTGGTGATGACGCAACTTCACGCCGGCGGCAAGTTCGGCGGCGAGAACAGCGGTTACAACGTCAGTGGTGGTTTGCACGGCGTCGGTGTGTCGGTGGTCAACGCACTATCGTCCCGGCTTGAGGTAGACATCGCCCGCGACGGCCACGAATGGTCGCAGTACTACGACCGCGCCGTACCGGGAACCCTCAAACAGGGTGAGGCCACGAAGAAGACCGGAACCACGATCCGGTTCTGGGCCGACCCCGACATCTTCGAAACCACCGACTACGACTTCGAGACGGTGGCGCGCCGGCTGCAGGAAATGGCGTTCCTGAACAAGGGATTGACGATCAACCTCACCGACGAGCGCGTGACCAAAGAGGAGGTCGTCGACGACGTCGTCAGCGACACGGCCGATGCGCCCAAGTCCGCCCAAGAAAAGGCCGCGGAGTCGACAGCATCGCCCAAGGTCAAGCGTCGTACGTTCCAATACCCTGGCGGGTTGGTCGATTTCGTCAAGCACATCAACCGCACCAAAAGCCCGATCCAGCAGAGCATCATCGATTTCGAAGGCAAGGGCACCGGCCACGAAGTCGAGATTGCGATGCAGTGGAACGGCGGATACTCGGAGTCGGTGCACACCTTCGCCAACACGATCAACACCCACGAAGGCGGCACCCACGAGGAAGGCTTCCGCAGCGCGCTGACGTCGGTGGTGAACAAGTACGCCAAAGACAAGAAGCTGCTGAAAGAAAAGGACGCCAACCTCACCGGCGACGACATCCGGGAAGGCCTGGCGGCGGTAATCTCGGTCAAAGTGAGTGAACCGCAGTTCGAGGGCCAGACCAAGACCAAGCTGGGCAACACCGAAGTCAAGTCGTTCGTGCAGAAGGTCTGCAATGAACAACTCACGCACTGGTTCGAAGCCAACCCGGCGGACGCGAAAGTCGTTGTGAACAAGGCGGTGTCCTCGGCGCAAGCGCGTATCGCGGCGCGCAAGGCGCGCGAGTTGGTGCGACGCAAGAGTGCAACGGACATCGGTGGGCTCCCGGGCAAGCTCGCGGACTGCCGCTCCACCGATCCGCGCAAGTCGGAACTGTATGTGGTGGAGGGTGATTCGGCCGGCGGCTCGGCAAAGAGCGGCCGCGACTCGATGTTCCAGGCCATTCTGCCGTTGCGAGGCAAGATCATAAACGTCGAGAAGGCACGCATCGACCGCGTCTTGAAGAACACCGAAGTGCAGGCGATCATCACCGCCCTGGGCACCGGGATCCACGACGAGTTCGACCTTGCGAAGCTGCGCTACCACAAAATCGTCCTGATGGCCGACGCCGACGTGGACGGCCAGCACATCTCGACACTGTTGCTGACCCTGTTGTTCCGGTTCATGCGGCCGCTCATCGAGAATGGCCACGTGTTCCTGGCGCAGCCGCCGCTGTACAAGCTGAAGTGGCAGCGCAGCGAACCCGAGTTCGCCTACTCCGACCGGGAACGCGACGGGCTGCTGGAGGCGGGTCGGGCGGCCGGCCGAAAGATCAACGCCGAGGACGGTATTCAGCGCTACAAGGGTCTCGGCGAAATGGACGCCAAGGAGCTGTGGGAGACCACGATGGATCCGTCCGTTCGGGTGCTGCGTCAGATCACGCTCGACGACGCCGCCGCGGCCGACGAGCTGTTCTCCATCCTGATGGGCGAGGACGTCGAGGCGCGGCGCAGCTTCATCACCCGTAACGCCAAAGACGTTCGTTTCTTGGATGTTTAAGACATCGATACGGCGAGTTCTAGCGACCGAAGGAACACATGACTGACACCACGTTGCCGCCGAGCGACGCGGCCGGCGACCGCATCGAGCCGGTCGACATCCAGCACGAGATGCAGCGCAGCTACATCGACTACGCGATGAGTGTGATCGTGGGCCGCGCGCTACCCGAGGTGCGCGACGGTCTGAAGCCCGTGCACCGCCGGGTGCTCTACGCGATGTTCGACTCCGGGTTCCGCCCGGACCGCGGTCACGCGAAATCCGCACGCTCCGTTGCCGAGACGATGGGTAACTATCACCCGCACGGCGACTCGTCGATCTACGACACCCTGGTGCGGATGGCGCAACCGTGGTCGCTGCGCTACCCGCTGGTCGACGGGCAGGGTAATTTCGGCTCGCCAGGCAACGATCCCCCAGCGGCGATGCGGTACACCGAGGCGCGGCTGACGCCGCTGGCCATGGAGATGTTGCGCGAAATCGACGAGGAGACAGTCGATTTCATCCCCAACTATGACGGTCGGGTGCAGGAGCCGACGGTGCTGCCCAGCCGGTTCCCCAACCTGCTGGCCAATGGTTCGGGCGGCATCGCGGTCGGTATGGCCACCAACATCCCGCCGCACAACCTCAAGGAGCTGGCGGAGGCCGTCTACTGGTGTCTGGACAACCACGAGGCCGACGAGGAAGCCACGCTGGCCGCGGTGTGCGAGCGGGTCAAGGGGCCAGACTTCCCGACGTACGGTTTGATCGTTGGCTCACAAGGGATCAACGATGCCTACACCACCGGCCGCGGCTCCATTCGAATGCGCGGAGTTGTTGAGGTAGAAGAAGATTCACGCGGGCGTACCTCGATCGTCATCACCGAATTGCCCTACCAGGTCAACCACGACAACTTCATCACCTCGATCGCCGAGCAGGTGCGCGACGGCAAGCTGGCCGGCATCTCCAACATCGAGGACCAATCCAGCGACCGGGTGGGTTTGCGGATTGTCGTCGAGGTCAAGCGCGACGCCGTGGCCAAGGTGGTGCTGAACAACCTCTACAAGCACACCCAGCTGCAGACCAGCTTCGGCGTCAACATGCTGAGCATCGTCGATGGGGTGCCGCGCACACTGCGGCTCGACCAGATGATCCGCTACTACGTCGAGCACCAACTCGACGTGATCATCCGGCGGACCACCTACCGACTGCGAAAAGCCAACGAGCGGGCCCATATTCTGCGCGGCCTGGTCAAAGCGCTGGACGCACTGGACGAAGTCATCGCCTTGATCCGGGCGTCGGAAACCGTCGACATCGCCCGGGCCGGCTTGATCGAGCTGTTGGACATCGACGAGATTCAGGCCCAGGCCATCCTGGACATGCAGTTGCGCCGGCTGGCGGCCCTGGAGCGCCAGCGCATCGTCGACGACCTGGCCAAGATCGAAGCCGAGATCGCGGACCTGGAAGACATTCTGGCCAAACCAGAGCGGCAGCGCGCGATCGTGCACGACGAGCTCGCCGAGATCATCGAGAAGCACGGCGACGCTCGTCGTACCCGGATCATCGCGGCCGACGGCGACGTCAACGACGAGGACCTGATCGCGCGTGAGGACGTCGTCGTCACGATCACCGAAACCGGATATGCCAAGCGCACCAAGACCGACCTGTACCGCAGCCAGAAACGCGGCGGGAAGGGCGTGCAGGGCGCCGGACTCAAGCAGGACGATATCGTCGCGCACTTCTTCGTGTCCTCGACGCACGACTGGATCCTGTTCTTCACCACGCAGGGGCGCGTGTACCGAGCCAAGGCATACGAGCTGCCGGAGGCATCCCGGACGGCGCGCGGGCAACACGTAGCCAACCTGTTGGCTTTCCAACCCGAGGAACGCATCGCCCAGGTCATCCAGATCCAGAGCTACGAGGACGCGCCGTATCTGGTGCTGGCCACCAAGAACGGTCTGGTCAAGAAGTCCAAGCTGACCGACTTCGACTCCAACCGCTCGGGCGGGATCGTCGCCGTCAACTTGCGCGACGGCGACGAGCTGGTCGGCGCCGTGCTCTGCTCGGCCGAGGAGGACCTGCTCCTGGTCTCGGCCAACGGGCAGTCCATCAGGTTCTCGGCCACCGACGAGGCGCTGCGACCGATGGGCCGTGCCACGTCCGGCGTACAAGGCATGCGATTCAACGAGGACGACCGGCTGCTGTCGCTGAATGTGGTGCAGGAGGGCATGTTCCTGCTCGTGGCCACTGCCGGTGGTTACGCGAAGCGCACCGCGATCGAGGAGTACCCGGTGCAGGGCCGCGGCGGCAAGGGAGTTCTGACCGTTCAGTACGACCGCCGGCGTGGCAGTCTGGTGGGGGCGTTGATCGTCGACGACGACAGCGAGTTGTACGCGATCACCTCGGGCGGCGGCGTGATCCGCACAGCGGCGCGCCAGGTCCGTAAGGCCGGGCGGCAGACCAAGGGCGTTCGGTTGATGAACTTGGGTGAGGGCGACACACTGTTGGCGATTGCCCGCAATGCCGAAGAAAGTGCCGAGGACGACATCGACGAAATCGAGGGCGGCGAGGAGTCGGAGAGCTAGCCGGGTAGGGGTGCGGGTCGACCAGTGCTCTGCCAACGGGTAGGGGCAATTAGACTCAGCCCGACCAGAGAAAATGCGAGTGCCACCGTCCGGTCTGCCAAGGCAGCAGAGGTAAGGAGTCTCCGGTGACCTCACCGAGCGAGCCGGGTGCCCCCAAGAAGGGCGACAGCCAGAACGGGGATGTTTCGGCCGAGCGTGCCGGTGCGCACCCGCGTGGGGCCCCCCACCCGGCAGGCCGTGGTCAGGAGGGCGGGGATTCGCCACCGTGGCAGCGAGGTGCTGCCCGGGCCGCCAATCCCGCAGGCCGTCAGGGCGAACCTCCGACCGAGGCGCGGCCGCCGGGTCCGCCGTCCGGTGGCCCGTCGGGCGTCGATGCCCGACTGAACCGTTTCATCTCGGGTGGCAACACGCAGGGGGCTAGCGCGCAACCGCAGTCCAAGAGCCACGAGTTCGATGCGCCGGCACGCGGCGACGGGCCAACGCACGAGGCCTACGCCAGTGAGTTGCCGGATCTGTCCGGCGGGATTCCGCGGGGATCGCAGCGTAAGACCGCACCGGAGCGCAGCTCGGAAACGTCACCACCGGCGCGCTCGACGACCACCGAACCCCGGGAGAATCGCGACAGCCTGGTTCAGGTGTCGCGGCGAAAGGGAGGCCCGGTCCGGGCCAGCATGCAGATCCGCCGGATCGATCCGTGGAGCACGCTGAAGGTATCCCTGATGCTCTCGGTGGCGCTGTTTTTCGTCTGGATGATCGCCGTGGCGTTCCTCTACCTGGTGCTCGGCGGTATGGGAGTGTGGGCAAAGCTCAACAGCAACGTCGGTGATTTGCTGAACAACACCAGCGGCAGCAGCGGAGAACTGGTCTCGAGCGGCACGATCTTCGGCGGCGCCGTGCTGATCGGCTTGGTCAACATCGTCTTGCTGACCGCGATGGCCACGATCGGCGCGTTCATCTACAACCTGACGACCGACCTGATCGGCGGCATCGAGGTGACGCTGGCGGATCGGGATTAGTGCAGGTTTTGGGGTCGGGCGACGATTGCGGTAATCTCGTCGCTCGGCCGTACGCGTATACGGGCCTATAGCTCAGGTGGTTAGAGCGCTTCGCTGATAACGAAGAGGTCGGAGGTTCGAGTCCTCCTAGGCCCACAACCATGTGTCCATCAAGACGTTGTGTGAGACTGGCATTGCCGCTGGCACTGATTGCCTTGGTGACGGTGGTGGTGCGGTCACGCCGCGAGGTCGAGGTCTGGCACGTGGCAGCAGTCGATCCCGCATCCGTTGACCGGCCAGAGGGGCCTTAGCTCAGTTGGTAGAGCACTGCCTTTGCAAGGCAGGTGTCAGGGGTTCGATTCCCCTAGGCTCCACAAATCAAAATGGTGTTCTGGGCGAATTGTTGGCTCCCCCTTGGATGTTGGCCCTCGTGGGCCGGGGGCCTCGCCTTTGCTCGTTCGCCGCAGGGCGGTGAACTCAAACGACAGACGCGCTGGCAGCGGCACTGATGATCGGCGGAATCGGAATCGGAATCGGCATCGGGACGGCTCCACGCGCCTCGGCGGGCTGTCAGGGCACCCCGATTCCGGGGGAGTCCTACTGCGACAAGCCCGATAGGTCCGGACGGGACCTGGGAGCGGTGTCACCAGGCCCCCAGCTACTCCGTCTTCGGCCGCCGGGGAGTCGTCGAGGACGTGACCCTGCCGCCCGAGTGCTACCCGGTTGATCTCACGCAGCCCGTGCGGCTCGGGCAGCCGCCGAACCACGTCGACGACTGAGCCCAGCCGCTCAGGGTGGCGAAGACGGGCGATGCCGCCGGAGCGGATAGCAAACGGGCACAGTCTAATCGGCGAATTCTCGCCTTGCTGTCCGACTTGCGTCAGGGGCGCGGTTGCACGTCCACACTGGGCGGCCGCGGTGACGGCTCGGCGTTGTCGCGGTTGGTCGAGCGTCGGACGATGCTGAAGGCGACCGCGCCGCCGGCCAGGACGACGACGACAGCTCCGGCGATCAGCAGCGGGCGCTTCCCCCGGCGGCGCCGGGATTTGCGTGCCTCCTGCAGTGCCTGCGGCAGGCTCGAGACGACCTCCTGCGCGGCGGCCAGTTCCTGGGCGATCGTTTCCTGTGCCGCGGCGATGTCGCGAGACAGTTGGCCCTGGCGGTAGCGGCGGCGCAACTCCGATGCGGTCGACTGCGCGGATCCGACCCCCAATCCGATGAGACCGCGTGTGACGTCCACCGGTCCCACTGCCGAGTAAGTCAGGCCTCGAGACAGTCGCTGCCTAGGGGTCAGCTGGGATTCCGCCTGCGCGCTCATCTGCCGCCTTTCTGTGCCGCCCGTGGAATCTACAGCCTGCCACCATCCGAACACCGGCGGGCCTATTGCAGCGCGACGTCGGACTTTTCGGTCCGGGCTGTCCCGACTGACACCGGGTGCGGGCGGGTCCGCGGGTAATGGCAGACTCTCGTGTCGTGACCAACAGCCCGCATCAGACTGCCACTGCCACACTGCACACCAACCGCGGCGACATCAAGATCGCCCTGTTTGGAAACCACGCGCCCAAGACTGTCGCCAACTTCGTTGGCCTGGCGCAGGGCACCAAGGAGTACTCGACTCAAAACGCGTCGGGTAGCCCTGCCGGTCCGTTCTACGATGGCGCGGTCTTTCACAGAGTGATCCAGGGCTTCATGATCCAGGGCGGCGACCCGACCGGTACGGGACGCGGCGGCCCGGGCTACCAGTTCGCCGATGAGTTCCACCCCGAGCTGCAGTTCGACAAGCCGTACCTGCTGGCGATGGCCAACGCGGGTCCGGGCACCAACGGTTCGCAATTCTTCGTCACCGTTGGCCCCACGCCGCACCTGAACCGGCGCCACACCATCTTCGGCGAGGTGACCGACCCCGAGTCGCAAAAGGTGGTCGACGCGATCGCGACGACGTCCACGGACGGCAATGACCGTCCGACCGACGCGGTCGTCATCGAGTCGATCACGATCTCTTAAGCCCAGCCCGTAGCTAAGCCGGCCCAGCACCGTCTCGGCCGGCGTAGCCGGCTGTGGTGAGCGCGTCGAGCACCTCCAGCGGGTCGGCGCCCAGGTCCCATCGGGAGAACAGCACCAGCCGCTCGTCGACCGTTTCGACTTCGAGGAAGCGCACCTTGCGCCCGAGGCGGCGGAACTCGGTGATCCGAATGATCTTGATGTCGGAGTGCTGCAATACCTGCGTCCGGAACCACCCCCGGATCGCCAGGCCGCCGGCGGTAATTGCCAGCTTTGGACGCGCGCGCCACGTCGCGCCCGCAAACAACAGCAGACCCGCCCCGGCAATCCCCGCCAGGACCCGGCCCGGCGGGTCTGTGACGACGGTCACACTAGCGATAGCCATGAAAACCCCGCCAAGGCCACAACCAGCCACTCCCGCAGCACGCGGCTGCCACTGTGTTTGCTGCATATCGTTCTTAACCCCTCCCACCACTGCCGATGCAGTTATCCACATCAGCTATCAACAGTGGGGATAAATCACACGCGTGTGATTGGGTGGTCACAAGGTTGCTGGCTTAGCCGCGAATCGACCCCAAGATGAATTCATTCGGCGTCTGACCTCGGTTAGTGCCAGCGCATCGTGAGCAACAAACCGGTGATCATGAAAGCGAACGCGATCGCGTAGTTCCACGGGCCCAGTTGCGCCATCCAGTTGAGAGCGGTCGGCGCCTGGCTTCCGACGGCGGCCAACTGGAACACCATCAGCCAAACCAGACCGATCAGCATGAGACCCACGAACAGCGCGACGAACCACACGCTGGACGGTCCGACCTTCACTTTCACCGGCGTCCGGCTGACCGCGGTGACGGTGAAGTCGTTCTTCTTGCGGACCTTGGACTTGGGCATGATTACCTCGGGATCACGGTGAATGGGACGGGGTGCAACGATAGCGGTTATAGCTACACGCAGGACTTGGCTACGAGATTAACCCACCTGGCCCCCCGACCAGGAAATTGGAGACTCGATGATCCGGACCGGCCGGTCACCATGGCGCTTCGGTGTCCCATTGGTTTGCCTGCTGGCCGGCCTGCTGCTGGCCGCCACGCATGGGGTCTCCGGCGGCACCGAGATCCGTCGCAGCGATGCACCGCGCCTGGTCGATCTGGTGCGTGAGACGCAGGCCTCGGTAAATCGCCTGAAGGCCGAACGCGACGAGCTGGCCGGCAAGATCGACTCCACGCACCTGAGATCGTCTGATGCCGCGTTGGCGGCCATGCTGCGGCGTTCGGCGGAGCTGGCCGGTGAGGCCGACATGAACCCGGTCCACGGCCCGGGCCTCGCAGTGACCCTCGATGACGCCCAGCGGGACGCCAACGGCCGCTTCCCGCGCGACGCCTCCCCCGATGACCTGGTGGTGCACCAGCAAGACATCGGGGCCGTCCTCAACGCCCTGTGGAGCGCCGGAGCGGAGGCGATCCAGATGCAGGATCAGCGGCTCATTGCCACGTCGGTGCCGCGCTGCGTCGGCAACACGCTGCTGCTCAACGGGCGCACCTACAGCCCGCCCTACACGATCACCGCGATCGGCAATGCCGCCGCCATGCAGGCCGCCCTGGCCGCCGCTCCCCTGGTCATTCTCTATAAGCAGTACGTCGTCCGGTTCGGGCTCGGCTATCACGAGGACGTCAAGCCCGACGTGCGGATCGTCGGCCACACCGAACCGGTCAGCATGCATTTCGCGAAGCCGATGGGCCCGATTGGCTACTGAGCAGTAGCCGGGGTTCGGCCGGGCGGTAACCTGACACGATGCGGATCCTGGTTGTCGACAACTACGACAGCTTCGTGTTCAACCTCGTGCAATACCTGGGGCAACTCGGAGTCGAAGCTGACGTGTGGCGTAACGACGACGCCAGGCTCTCCGACGAAGCCGCCGTGGCCGCCGTGGCCGCCGAATTCGACGGCGTTCTGCTCAGCCCCGGGCCGGGCACGCCGGAACGCGCGGGCGCGTCGATCGACCTGGTCCGCGCGTGCGCCGCGGCGTCCACCCCATTGCTCGGGGTCTGCCTCGGGCACCAGGCCATCGGGGTCGCCTTCGGTGCCACCGTCGACCGTGCACCCGAACTGCTGCATGGCAAGACCAGCAGCGTCCACCACGCTAATGTCGGCGTGCTGCAAGGACTTCCGGATCCATTCACGGCAACCCGCTACCACTCGCTGACCATCCTGCCGGAGTCGCTGCCGGAGGTGCTCGAGGTGACGGCCCACACCCGCAGCGGGGTGATCATGGCCGTGCGTCACACCGAATTACCGATCCACGGCGTCCAATTCCACCCGGAGTCGATCCTCACCGAGGGTGGGCACCGGATGCTGGCCAACTGGCTGGCGGTGTGCGGATGGTCGCGCGACGACACCCTGATTCGCCGGCTGGAGAACGAGGTTCGCTCCGCGGTGCGACCGTATTTCCCTGCCGACCCGGCGGCTACTGACCGAACTTCAGCGTGACGATGCCGTCCCGGTTGACTCCGGTGCCGGCCGGTGGGTTCTGATACACCACCTTGTGGGACTGGGAGCCACCGGCGTCGACGTCGGCACCCTTGTCCAGCACCCCCGTCCAGCCCAGCGCGCGTAACCGTGGCTCGGCGTCGGTCCAGAACATGCCGGACAGGTCGGGCATCACGAACTGATTGCCCTTGGACACCTGCAGCTCGATGATCGAGTCCACCGGGACCGTCTGGCCCTTGGGCGGATTGGTGCCGATCACCTCCCCGGCCGGCCGGGGGCTGTCCACCGCCGTCTGGGTGATCTTGGTGAAGCCGTAGACCGTGAGGTTCTTCTGCGCGATGTCGACGGTCTGGCCCGCGACATCGGGAACCTGCTTGGTCTCGGGCCCCGAGCCGACGATCACGGTGACCACGTTGGTGATCGCCGACGTCTGGTTCGCCGGTGGGTTGGTCCCGATCACCTTGCCCAGCAGCTCCGGGGTCGACGGCGAGTTCGCCTGCTTGAACTTGGTGAACCCGGCGGCCTTCAGCTTGCTCACCGCGTCGGAGTAACTCAGCGAGGACACGTCGGGCACTTCACGTTGTTCGGGCCCGGTCGACACGTTGAGCGTGATCTCGTCGCCGGCGGCCACCGACGCGTTGGCGCCGGGATCGGTACTGATTACGTGATCGGGCGGGATCGCCGAGTCAGGCTTCTGCAGCGTGCGTGTCTTGAAGCCCCGATTCTGCAGGGCTGCAACGGCATCCGCGGACACCTGGCCTCGCATGTCGGGGACTTGAACGTCGCGGGTTGAGCCGCCGAACGTGTTGAACGCGATGACGACGACGATCGTCAGCACCGCGAGCACGGCGACCGCGACGACCCAGCGACCGACCGGACCACCCATGCGATCGGGGTCGGTGTCGCTGAGACGTTGACGAGGCAGCCGGTCGGAGCGCGGACTCCCATGGCCCGGGCCGGTGGCCGCCATTAGCGAGGTCCGCTCGGCATCGGTGAACACTCTTGGTGCTTCCGGAGTCTCACCGTTGTGCACCCGAACCAGGTCGGCGCGCATCTCCGCCGCGGTCTGATACCGATTTTCCGGGTTTTTGGCCAGCGCCTTGAGCACGACGGCGTCGAGGTCGGCGGAGATGCCCGGGTGCCGTGTCGACGGAGGCACCGGGTCTTCACGGACATGTTGGTAGGCGACCGAAACCGGCGAGTCACCGGTGAAAGGTGGTTCACCCGTGAGGATTTCGTAAAGAACACAGCCCAGCGAGTAGACATCGGAGCGGGCGTCGACGGAATCGCCACGGGCCTGTTCCGGTGAGAGATATTGCGCGGTCCCGATCACGGCTGCGGTCTGGGTGACGCTGTTGCCGCTGTCGGCGATCGCCCGGGCGATGCCGAAGTCCATCACCTTGACCGCGTTGGTGCTGCTGATCATGATGTTCGCCGGTTTGACGTCGCGGTGGATGATGCCGTTTTGGTGGCTGAAATTCAGCGCCTGGCAGGCGTCGGCGATGATCTCGATCGCGCGTCGCGGCGGCAGCGGCCCGTCGTTGTGCACGATGTCGCGCAACGTGACGCCGTCGACGTACTCCATCACGATGTAGGGCAGCGGACCGGCGGGGGTTTCCGCCTCGCCGGTGTCGTAGACCGCGACGATCGCCGGGTGATTCAGTGCGGCGGCGTTTTGCGCCTCGCGACGGAAGCGCAAGTAGAAGCTGGGATCGCGGGCCAGATCGGCGCGCAGCACCTTCACCGCGACGTCGCGGTGCAAGCGGACGTCGCGGGCCAGGTGGACCTCGGACATACCCCCGAAACCGAGGATGTCGCCCAGCTCGTAACGGTCGGACAGGTGCTGCGGGGTGGTCATTGCGGTGTCTCGTGTCGGGCCGGCGACAGGCTGGGCGTCAAGGGGTTAGCCCAGCTCAGTTCGGGCGGCCTGCTGTGGAATCCAGAATTGCTTATCGTCCCGCGATCCGTCCAATCAAGCCGCAAACTCGGCCCGGAACCGCTGGGGGTCTTGCTTGCCGGCGGGGGCCCGTTCGCCGGCGGCGTCCCGGTGTCGGTGACCGTCGGGGGCGGAGGCTGCTGCTGGGTGTCGCCGCGGGAGTTGATCACGATGAGCACCGCGATGATGATCGCGAGCGCGCCCAGCACCCCGGCGGCCCACAACAGCGCACGCTGTCCCGACGAAAAGGTGCGACGGGCCGGTGGCGGACGATGACTACTTGTGGCCGGCCGCGATCGGCGGGGCGCAGCACTGCGGGCGCTGGGTGCCGGGGTGGCCCTGGTCTGCGGGCCCCCCGGAATGGCTGCCGGCGAGGCCCGTCCGGGTGGTGGTGACTGACTGGGCCGCGGGGGACGCCGGCCGGCCCGTACCGCGGCCACGGCGTCGGCGAACGGCCCCCCGCTGCGGTAACGCATGCCGGGGTTCTTGACCAGCGTGATCTCGATGAGTTCGCGCACGTTAGGCGGAAGCTCGGGAGGCAGCGGCGGCGGCGGCTCCTTGATGTGCTTCATCGCCACGGTCAGAGCGCCGTCGCCGGTGAACGGTCGCTTGCCGCAAACCACTTCGTAGCCAACAACTCCCAGTGAATAGACATCACTGGACGGTGTGGCGTCGTGACCCAGCGCCTGCTCGGGCGCGATGTATTGGGCGGTGCCCATCACCATGCCGGTCTGAGTGACCGGTGCTGCGTCGACGGCCTTGGCGATACCGAAGTCGGTGATCTTCACCTGACCCGTCGGGGTGATCAAGATGTTTCCCGGCTTGACGTCGCGGTGCACCAACCCGGCGGCGTGCGCAATCTGTAGCGCGCGGCCCGTCTGCTCGAGCATGTCCAGCGCGTGGCGCAGTGACAGCCGACCGGTGCGCTTGATCACCGAATTCAGCGGCTCACCATTGACGAGCTCCATCACCAGATAGGCGGTGCGGCCCTCCCCCTCCATCTGGCTTTCGCCGTAGTCGTGCACGGCGGCGATGCCGGGGTGGTTGAGCATCGCGGTGGTGCGCGCCTCGGCGCGGAACCGCTCGATGAATTCGGGGTCCTGCGAGAACTCCGCCTTGAGCACCTTGACCGCAACCCGCCGGCCCAGCCGGCTGTCCACCGCCTCCCAGACTTGGCCCATGCCGCCGGTGGCGATCAGGCGTTGCAGTCGGTACCTGCCCGACAGCGTCACACCAACTCGTGGGCTCATGGGCCCCCCTGCAGTGCGGCCTGGATGACGGCCCGTCCGATCGGCGCTGCGAGCGCACCGCCGGTCGCCGAAAGGCGGTCGGCGCCGTTCTCCACGAGTACCGCCACGGCGACCTTCGGCGTCTGCGCGGGCGCGAATGCGATGTACCACGCGTGCGGCGGAGTGTTGCGTGGGTCGGCGCCGTGCTCTGCGGTACCGGTCTTGGATGCGATCTGCACGCCGGGAATGGCCCCTTTCTGCTGTGCGTCCTTCTCGGCGCCGACCATGAGCTCTGTCAGCTTAGCGGCGATCTGGGGCGATACCGCGCGACGCTGCTGATAGGGCGCCGTGGTGCTGATGTTGGCCAAGTCCGGTCCTTTGAGGCTCTCGACCAGGTACGGCTGCATCGTCACGCCGCCGTTCGCGATGGTCGCGGCGATCTCCGCGTTCTGCAGCGGGGTCAGTGCCACGTCCTTCTGCCCGATGCTAGACATCCCGAGAGCGGCGGCATCCGCGATTATCCCAACAGTCGATTCCGCCACCTGCAACGGAATCACACTCGGGCTGCTGTCCAGGCCGAACGAATGCGCCATACTGCGCAGGGCCTCGGCCCCGGTGAGCATGCCTAACTGGACAAATGCGGTGTTGCACGACTTGGCGAAGGCTTGGCTCAGCGACACGGTTGGTAGGTCGCCGCACGGGGTGCCGCCGTAGTTCTCCAGGGTGGCCGTGCTGTTGGGCAGTGGGATCGTGGGCGCGGCCGTCAACTGCTCGTTCTCGGTGGCCCCGGCCTGCAGCGCCGCCGCGGTGGTGATCACCTTGAAAGTCGAACCGGGTGGGTAGGTCTCCGAGATCGCACGGTTGGTGAGCGGGTTGTCCGGGTCGTCACGCAGCCGTTGCCAAGCCTGCGCCTGCACCTCGGGGTCGTGCGAGGACAGCAGGTTGGGGTCATAAGACGGCGACGACACCATGGCCAGAATTTTGCCGGTCGACGGCTCCAGGGCCACCACCGCTCCCTTGCACGGCGGCCCGCCGCAACCCTGCTGCATGGCGTCCCAGCCGGCCTGCTGCATGCGCGGGTTGATGGTGGTGTCGACATTGCCGCCGCGGGGATCGCGCCCGGTGAAGAAGTCGGCCAGCCGGCGCCCGAACAGCCGCTCGTCGGAGCCGTTCAGCAGCGAGTCTTCGGCTCGTTCCAGACCGGAACTGGAATAGCGCAACGAGTAGAAGCCGGTGAGCGGTGCGTACACCGCGGGGTTGGGGTACACCCGCAGGAAACGGAACCGGCTGTCGGTGGCCACCGAGTAGGCCAGCAGCTGCCCGCCCGCGATGATCTGGCCGCGCTGTCGCGAATACTCGTCGAGCAGGACACGCTGGTTGCGCGGGTCGGCCCGCAGCCCGTCAGCGGCGAAGACCTGCGTCATGGTGGCGTTGAGCAGCAACAGGACGATCAACGCCATCACGGTCACCGAGATCCGACGGAGAGAGGTGTTCATACCCGCTCAATCACCTCGGTGCTGGCCGCCGCGATCGGTGACGTGTCGCGGGTACGGTCTCGCAACGGCCGCCGGGCGCTATGCGAGATGCGCGCCAAGATGGCCAGCAGTATGTAATTCGCCAGTAGCGAGGATCCGCCGTAGGACATCCACGGTGTGGTCAGGCCGGTCAGGGGAATCAGCTGGGTGACACCGCCCACGACGATGAACAGTTGGATCGCCAGTGTCGACGCCAGACCCGCGGCCAGCAGCTTGCCGAAGCTGTCGCGGGTGGCGATCGCGGTGCGTAGGCCCCGGACGATGACGACGGTGTACAGCATCAGGATGCTGGCCAGCCCGACCAGTCCGAGCTCTTCACCGAAGGCGGCGATGATGAAATCGGTCGATGCGGCCGGCACCGTGTCGGGCTGGCCGTTGCCCAGCCCGGTGCCGAAGATCCCTCCGGTGGCAAAGCTGAACAGCGACTGGACGCTTTGGTAGCCGCTGCCGTCGGGGTCGGAGAACGGGTCCCACCACATCTGCACACGAACGCGAACGTGCGCGAATATGAAGTACGCGGCAACGCTTCCCGCGGCAAACAGCGCCAGCCCGATGACCACCCAGCTGAAGCGCTGGGTGGCCAGGTAGACCACCACCAGAAACGACGCGTAGAGCAGTAGTGAAGTGCCGAGGTCCTTTTCGAAGACCATGACACCGATCGAGATCACCCAGGCCGCCAACAGCGGTGCGAGGTCTCGTGGGCGCGGCAGCGTCATCCCCATCAGATGCTTGCCGACGCTGGTGAACAGGCCACGCTTGGCGACCAGCACCGCGGAGAAGAAGATCAGCAGCAGAATCTTTGAGAACTCGGCGGGCTGAATTGAGAAGCCCGGCAGGCGAATCCAGATCTTGGCGCCGTTCTGCTCGGACAGCGACGACGGCAGCAGGGCGGGGATCGCCAAGAAGACCAGGCCGGTGAGGCCAAAGATGTAGCCGTAGCGCGCGAGCTGCCGGTGGTCCTTGAGGAACGTCACCACGAGCGTGAACGCGGCAACACTGACCAAGGTCCACAGCAGCTGTTGGGTCGCGCTGGGGTGATGACGA
Organism: Mycobacterium sp. IDUB_19; assembly: GCF_055419445.1. Lineage (NCBI taxonomy): Bacteria > Bacillati > Actinomycetota > Actinomycetes > Mycobacteriales > Mycobacteriaceae > Mycobacterium > Mycobacterium sp. IDUB_19. Next base: position 54,793 of record NZ_JBVAXR010000016.1, read on the forward strand.
CCGCTGAGCTCATTGCCGACAAGGTCGAGCCGGTGGATCATGACCAGGCCAAGTCCGTTGAGCAGCGCCACAATTGGTAGCAGCAGCGGGTCGGTGTAAGGGGCAAAGCGCCGAATGGCCAAGTGCGCCCCACCGAATACGGCCAGAAAGGCCAGCCCGTAGCCGGCCAGGCCCCAGCGCAGCCCGCGCTCCTGGTTGGCCTCGACGACGAGCAACGCGGCGAAGGTGATCGCCGCGGCGAAGCACAACAGCAGCAGCTCGGAGTTGCGCCGGGTAGGCAGCGGCGGCGTGACCGTGACCGGGGGTTGGACCTGTGTGGTCATGCCGCCGCCCGGCAGTCGATGCCCGGCTGAGGTGGGAGTGGCGGGAGCGCAGTCACCGTCTGGCTGGTGGTCGCGGGCGACGTGGGCGCCGGCGCTGCTGGAGGGGTGCTTACGGGGGGAGTACTTAAAGCGCTGCTGCTGGGTGGGGTGCCGCTGGAAGAAGTGGGGGGCGCTGTGGCGCTGGGCGGTGTCGTCCCGCTGGTCGCCGGGCTCGGTGACCCGGGCGGTGAGGTCGCGCGCGGCGGCGGGCAGGGCGGCAGCAAGTTGTTGGCCGACAATTCCTTCAACTGCGATTCGGCCTCGTCAAGCGTCCCGGCCGGAAGCCCGGCCAACACTTGTGCTCGCGCGGCGGGGCGCAGGTCCTGCAATTGCAACAGCCGACAGTCCAGGTGACCACCGGATTGGCTGTAGCCGATGATCGATAAGTCGTTGCGTGCGTTGAGACAACCAACCAGATAGGGCTCGTGCAGGGACATGCCCAGCAGCGACCCTTGAATCCCCTTCATGATCGACACCGTGCCGCCGTGTTCGGCGACGTAGTAGTTGCTTCGGATGATGGCCCGCCCAATGGCCAGGCCCGTGAGTGCCAGCAGCACCAACAGCGTGACGACAATGAATGTCCGTCGCCACGCCCACCGGGGCCGAGCGGCCGGCTCCTCTTGTTGCACAACGCGTTTGGCGGCCTCTTTGCGGGGGCCAATGGCAGAAGCCCGGCCCGCCGAGGTGTTGGGCAGCGTCAGCTGGTCTTCTTCACCGGAGACCGCGCCGGCCAGAATCGGCTGGGTCTGGCCATAGTCGTAGTCGACGACATCGGCGACCACGACCGTCACGTTGTCGGGGCCGCCGCCGCGCAACGCCAATTCGATGAGACGGTAAGCACTTTCGGCAACGTCGGGAATCTGCAGCGCTTCGTGGATGGTTTCGTCGCTGACCGGATCGGACAGCCCGTCCGAGCAGAGCAGGTAGCGATCGCCGGCGCGCGCTTCGCGCATGGTCAAGGTGGGCTCGACCTCATGGCCGGTCAGCGCCCGCATGATCAGCGATCGCTGCGGATGACTGTGCGCCTCTTCGCGGGTGATCCGCCCCTCGTCGACCAAGGTTTGGACGAAGGTGTCGTCCTTGGTGATCTGGGCCAGCTCGCCGTCGCGCAGCAGGTAACCGCGCGAGTCTCCGATATGCACCAATCCAAGACGGTTGCCCGCGAACAGGATTGCGGTGAGCGTGGTGCCCATTCCCTCGAGGTCGGGCTCCATCTCCACTTGTGCGGCGATGGCCGAATTGCCGGAGCGCACAGCCGCATCGAGCTTGGCGAGCAGGTCGCCACCGGGTTCGTCGTCGTCAAGGTGAGCCAACGCGGCGATCACCAGTTGGGACGCGACCTCGCCGGCGGCGTGGCCGCCCATGCCGTCGGCCAGGGCCAGAAGCCGCGCGCCGGCATAGACGGAGTCTTCGTTATTGGCGCGTACCAGGCCGCGATCGCTGCGGGCGGCATATCGCAGAACCAGGGTCACGGGCGCAACTCGATTGCCGTCTTGCCGATCCGGATCGGCGTTCCGATTGGAACTCGTACCGCAGTGGTCACCTTCGCCCTGTCAAGGTAAGTGCCGTTGGTCGATCCTAGATCCTCGACGTACCATTCCGAGCCGCGCTGAGACAGCCGGGCGTGCCGCGTCGAGGCATAGTCGTCGGTCAGCACCAGCGTCGAGTCGTCGGCACGTCCCATCAACACCGGCTGCCCGCTGAGCGTGATGCGTGCACCTGCCAACGCCCCCTCGGTCACCACCAGATAGCGGGCGGCATGGCGACGCTGGCGAGACGGCAGCAACGTGCCGCGCAACGCCAAGCCACGGCGCACCATGACCGCACCGGTTGGTGCGTAGATGTCAGTCTTCAAGATTCGGAGAACAGACCAGATGAATACCCATAACAGCATTAAAAATCCGGCACGCGTCAGCTGCAGTACCAGTCCCTGCATCTGGGCGTCCTTTCCGTCCTGGCGCCGCACCTCATGAAACCAAGCAACGTCACGATACTTGGAGGGCGGTCGACGCGGGGCGAAGCACGGCAGCTTATGCCCGGTGCGTTCAGTGGATCCGAACGATGATCTCCGAGTGGCCCAAACGGATCACGTCGCCATCGGCCAACTGCCACTCCTGTATCGGAGCGTTGTTCACGGTCGTGCCATTCGTGGAGTTGAGGTCGGAGAGCAGCGCGACCTGTCCATCCCAGCGGATTTCCAAGTGGCGGCGCGACACACCGGTGTCCGGCAGCCGGAACTGGGCGTCTTGCCCGCGACCGACGATGTTGGAACCTTCGCGCAGCTGGTAAGTCCGGCCGCTGCCATCGTCGAGCTGCAGCGTGACTGCCGCTCCGGCAGCGCCATAGCCGCCCTGCCCGTAACCGCCGTAGCCGCCGCCGGCCTGCTGGCCGTAGTCGGCCTGTTGGCCATACTCGGGCTGCTGTCCGTACTCGGGCTGCTGTCCGTACTCGGGCTGCTGGCCGTACTCGTAATCGCGGTGAGCGGTCTCGGGGTATCCGGCGCCGCCCGCAGGGCCGTATCCACCGGCCGGAACGTTCTCCGCGTACTGCGTGTAGTCCCCGCCGCCATGCTCCTGCTGGCCGTAACCCTGACCGCCCTGCTGGTAACCCGGGTCGTATCCGCCCCCCTGCTCGGGGTAGGCCGGCCGTTGCGGTTCGGGCGCGCCCGGGGGCGGGTAGCCGCCATCCTCGGGACGCGCGGGCCCGCGACCGTACTCGCCATAGCCGCCGCCGTAGCCCTGCTGGCCACCGCCGGGCTGACCGCCAGCGGGAGGACCGTAGCCGGCACCGCCCTGGCGGTAGCCCTGGTCGTAACCCTGCGCGCCTTGGTCGTAGCCCTGGCCGGCGTAGCCACCACCGGCAGGCGGACGCTGCTCATACGACGGCGGGTAGCCGCCCTGCCCCTGGTCGGGGTAGCCGCGACCCTGGTCCTGGTAACCACCCTGGCCCGGGTACCCACCCTGCGGCGGGTAGCCGCCTTGTTCGGGATAGCCGCCTTGTTCGGGATAGCCGCCACCTTGCTGCGGATAGCCGCCCTGGTCGGGGTAGCCGCCGCGCTGTTCTTGGTAGCCGCCCTGGTCGGGGTGGCGGGGCGGCTGGTATCCGCCTTGCGGTGGGTAGCCGCCCTGCTCTTGCGGATATCCCCCGCGAGAGTCGGGTCCGCCCTGCGGCTCCTGGCAGCCGCGCTGATCGTCTTGCGGACGCCCGTACCGCTCGTCGTAGTACTCGTCGCCGGGACGCCCCTGCCCCTGACCGCGGTAGCTCGAGTTATCAGTCATTGGTGCTACTCCTGGTTCTGCGCTGAACGCCTGATTAGATTGTGGCCGGGCGGGATCGTTGACCATCGGGCGGGGCTCGACATCGGGGTTGACAGCGCCGCGGGCGCGAAACTGTCCGGTATGCAGGTTCGGCAACTGCTCGAACCGAACGACGACATCACCATACGTTTCCCACCCCTGTTCATGGATATAGTCGGCCAGGTATCTAGCGAATGCGCCCGACGTGAGATCCGGATCGGCGCCCACCTTCTCGAAGTCGTGCATACCGAGGGTAATGACGTATTCGTTAGGCGCCAAAAGGCGATTTCCCCGAAGCGGCCGCAGGCCGTCCTCGGCTTCGCGGCGCAATAGCGCCTCAACCTCTTGGGGGACAATGGATCCCCCGAACATTCGGGCAAATGCGTCGCCGACGGTCGACTCGAGCTTGCGCTCAATCCGCGCCGCAAGCCCCCTTTGGCTACTCACGTCTCAGCGCTCGCCCGCACTTGTCGCGGTGTATCGCCGGCGCAAGGCAAACGATTCGCCCGCGTGTCGTATCACTCATGCATGGTATCGGGACACCGCTACGCTGCGTCACCGTGAGAACTCTGAGAATCATATCCATGCTGGTCAGACGCGGTTCGAGTGCGAGGCGGCGGGGCACTGAACGGGCTCTGACGTCCGCGGGCGCGGTTAGGGTGGAGGGCTACTACAGTGATATGGTCCATCGGTTGTTTTCCCCGGGCGAGTGGCGGAATGGCAGACGCGCTGGCTTCAGGTGCCAGTGTCCTTCGGGACGTGGGGGTTCAAGTCCCCCTTCGCCCACAAGGCGGTTCGATGGACCGCAGGCGCAAAGGCCACGAACTCTAAGAGGGGTCGTGGCCTTCGCTAATTGCCGTCCACAGGGACCGAGATTGGTCGCGCCCGGCTCCGGTGATTAACTGCAATCGTGCGCAGGAAACCAGAGCTGGCGCGACGTTTCTACGATCGCTTCGAGCCAGTGCATGCGGTGACGTACTTCGCGCCAGAGGCGCGGGCGGCACTCGACGAGCTGGGGTACCGAGGCTTCTGGATGGGCTACTTCGCGGCCCGGTCCGCCCCGCTGGGCGCGGCGCCGCCGGAGCTGGTGACCGCGGTCTTTCACAACTTCTCCCCCCAACGCGTCGCCAAGGCCCTGCCGGCGGCTTGGCAGACCGCCGGCCCGGAGGCCGCATTGCGGGCCCGGCAGGACTCGGCGGTCGCGGCGCTGCGCCGTTATGGCTTGAACGAAGATGAAAACGTCAGTGCCGCGGCGGAATTGGCTGGCAAGGCAGCGCGGCAGGCGGCCGTCGACGGGCGACCGTTGTTCGCCGCGAATCGCGCGCTGCCGTGGCCGGACAATCCGCTGGCCGCGTTGTGGCATGCCACCACGCTGTTGCGTGAGCAGCGCGGCGACGGCCACGTGGCGGTCTTGACCGCTGCCGGCATCTCGGGCCGGGAGTCCAACGTGTTGCACGCCGCCGCGGGCCGCGTCCCGCGGGATTACATCGCGCGCACGCGCGACTACGACGACGCGGAATGGCATCGCCACGAACAACGGCTGGCCGAGCGTGGACTGGTGGATGCTGACGGCTCGCTCACCGCGGCGGGCCGGGAACTCAAGGATCACGTCGAATCGAGCACCGACGCGCTCGGCCTGTCGGCGCTCGAGGCGCTCAGCGACGACGAGGTGGAGGCGTTGTTCCAGGCGCTCACGCCGATCACCCGAGCCGTGGTCGAGGGTGGCGACGTTCTATCCGTCACCCCAATGGCATTGCGCCGCGACGAACTGCATGACGCCAGTGCGCATTTAGGCGCTGGCTAGCGAGGTTTGGCGCTACGGATCGCGCGGCAGCAGGCGCTGCTTCTGCTCGATGAATTCGTCTTGGGTGAGAATCCCCGCGTCACGCAGGGAGGCCAGCTCCCGCAGCTCGGCGGCGATGCTCGTGATCGGGCCGCCCACCGGAGTCTGCGGCACTTCGGCTGCCTCGGCCGGCGCGGCATCCTTTGGCTTCCGCCCAAGCACCCCGATCCGCTCCTGGCGTCCCGCGCCACCTCCGCCCGTGGTGCCGGCCATGGCGCGCCCGGCCATGCTCGCCAGGGCCATCTGGCTGAACAGGCTTCCCGCGCTGGAGCCGGTGGCTTGTGCGGCGGCCCCGACGGTCGCGGCCGGGAGCGCCGTCGTCATGGCACGCAACTCGGGGGCCGCGGCCGCCCATCCCGGCGGCACCGACAATCGTCCGATCGAATTCGCTTGGTTGAAACCTCCGGTAACCGTCGCGGCGGGGTTGGTGAGCACCGGAAATGACGTCGGTGGCGCCGCTACGTTGCCCGGCCAAGATTGCACACCCGCCCAGCCGCTGACGATGTCATCGGTGTGGACACCGGTGTAGTAACCGCCCACGTCGTAGGGAAGAGCCGTGGTCCCCAGCGAGGTGTCGGCGGCAAGGCCGGCTGTCCCGATCTCCGGGTCGACGAAAACGGCACTCAGGTCCGCAAGCAGGCCCAGCAGATCCCGCCCGCCAAACCCCGGGAACGCCAGGCTCGGGCTCGCCAGATTCGTCAGCGCGTTGGGGACCGCGGAGAACGACTGCTGAATCGACGAGACGGCGCCCTGCGCGTCGCCGGCGCTGGTGTTGGCGGCTGCGTTGACGGCGGCGGCCTGGTCCCCGGACCCGCTGGAGCTGGTGCTCGACGGTGGCGAGGTGAGCGGTTCGAGCCGGGTCGCCGACGCCGACGCAGCCGCGTAGCTCTGCATGGCGCCGGTGTCCTGGGCCCACATCTCGCCGTACTGCGCTTCGGTGGTCGCTATCGCCGACGTGTTCTGGCCGAAGAAGTTCGTTGCCACCAGCGCGGCCAGCAGGCTTCTGTTGCCGGCGACCACCGGCGGGGGCACCGTTTCCGCAAACGCGGCTTCGTAGGCAGCCGCCGCCAGAATGGCCTGGTTGCCGGTCTGCTCAGCCTGCTCGGAGGTAGTTCTCAGCCACGAGATGTACGGGGCGGCCGCGGCCGCCATCGCCGCCGCCGCGGGGCCCAGCCAGGGCCCGGCGGTGAGGCCGTCGATCGCCGACTCGTACGAGCTAGCCGCCGAGCCCAGTTCGGCGGACAGCGCTTCCCAAGCGGATGCGGCGGCCAGCAGAGGTCCAGAACCGGGGCCTGCATAGATGCGCGCCGAGTTGATCTCCGGCGGCAATGATGCGAAGTCCATCGTGTTCCCTCCGATAAAGATGGCCGCCAGCCGACGGCCCGGTTGACGGCAAACGAACGAGGATACCGTCCGAGCTCGGGGTCCTGTGCTGACTGTTTTGCTTGCGGGGATCGTTAGTTGCCGTGTCGAAACCACGACTCCCGCCCAGCAGTCCAGGATCCGTGTTGGTGGGAGTACCCATTTACCCGGCTGTCCTGGCAAGACACGTTATGCCATGCGGCCAGGCAATTGGGCAGGGACACCTGAACCGGGCCTCTGGTGTGACAATCGGCGCGCTTCGCGGAACGACGGCAGACCGCTTTCGACTTGCTTTGCTCGGCGAACGTCAGGTAGGGCCCCGGCGCGACAACGGCGGTGCAGTGCGCGCCGTCGCTCGACCGGGCTTAGCTGCTGGGCTGGGTCTGCGCCCAGCCCCTCACCTCGGCGGTTACCGGGTCGGTGATCTCGTCGAACTCGGGGTGCTTCTTGAGCACCGTCTCGACCATCGAGCAGACGGGGACGACACGTTTGCCGGCGTCGCGCGCCCCGTTCAGCGCCCCCTCGACGAGGATGGTCGCCAGGCCCCGTCCGCCGAAGTCGGGGTCGACGACGGTGTGGTAGAAAACGCGCTGGTTGCCGCGGTCTGCATAGTCGGCGTGGCCGACGGTCTTGCCGTCGACGGCAATCGTGTACGTCTGGTGTCCCGCGGCGACGGTGGTCTCCGCGCCAGTCTTATCGGTTGTCATGTGGGTTCCTTATCCTTCCGGTCGGTGCGGTATTGGTCGTGGCCGCAGCCGGGTGGTCGGCAGCGGCGGGGCGGGCAGCCGCGGCACTGAACCCCGGTAGCCCTCAACTGCGCCGAAGCGCGGGTCGGCGCCCTCCCACAGTTGGCGATAGGCGACGATCTCATCGTGGGTGCGCCCGACGAAGTTCCACCACATCAGCAGCTCCTCGGTGAACGGGGTACCGCCCAACAGCACTACCCGCGCCGGCCGGTCCCCAACATTGCGCAGCTGCAGTGTGGCGCTGCCCGAGCCTTGATACCCGAGCTCGGCGACTGCCAGGGGCGTGCGTCTCATCGCTACGGCGCCCACATCGCAGAGCACGCCGTGTTCGAAGGCCGGGTCGATGTCGAGGCACAGCTCAGTGTTGGCGTCGAGATCGATCTGGGCACCCAGCAGCGGGGTGAATGTGGGCACCGGAGAACGGTTGCCGGCCAGCTCGCCGAGAAACACCCGCGCGACCGCGCCGGGCAGCGAGATCGAATCGGGCACATGGTGAGCGAAGCCGCGTCCGGTGTCGCGATCGGAGCCGGGCAGGGCGACCCACAGCTGGACTCCGTGCAGTACGGCGTCCGACTCGACCGATACCTCGGAATGACAAATCCCCGCGCCCGCAGTCATCAGATTCAACTCGCCGGGCCGGACCAGGGCGTGCACGCCGGCACTGTCGCGGTGTTCCACTTGCCCACTGAACAGCCAGCTCACCGTTTGTAGTCCCGTATGCGGATGCGGGGGAACGTCCATGCGCGCAGCGACAGGGCCGTAGTGGTCGATGAAGCACCACGCGCCGATCAGCGAGCGTTGTCGTTGCGGCAGGGTGCGTTGCACGCGGATGGCCCGGGGGCCGCCCAGCGGAACTTCTCGCGGGTGTAGCACCTCGATACCCGCAACCCGTGAAGCGCTGCAGGCGACTTCGGCCGGCGCGGTCTCGAGATTGCTCACCGTGCACCCTTCGTTGCGGGCGTGATACGGCCGACCGTACCCGGACCCGCCGGCCTACCTGCCCGGCGGCCGCAGCGCCCGCATGGCCACCCGCATGATCGGCTCGGGGATCTGGTCCTTCACCGACAGGGCGGCGTCGGCCGCGCGGGATCGCAGCGGGGTGCCCCGGCCGAAGATCCGGTTCAGCGGTCCGCCGGTCGGCTCGAGCACGACATGCAGCGGCGGCGTGCCCACGGCGGCGCCCAACGCGTTCGAGATGACCATCCGCTGGATCTCGCTGGTGCCTTCAAAGATGGTGTATAACTTGGCATCTCGATACCACTTCTCGACCGGGTGGTCGGTGATGTAGCCCCAGCCGCCCATGGTCTGGACCGCGCGTTCGGTGGCCTTGATCGCGACCTCGCTGGCGGCTAGCTTCGCCATCGAGCCCTCTGCGCGCTCGAACACGACGTCGTTGGCCGCCATCCAGGAGGCCCGCCAGGTCAACAGCCGGGCGGCGTCGATCTGTGTGGCCAGGTCGGCCAACGGGAACGCGATGCCCTGGTTGTCGATGATCGGCCCGCCGAACGCCTCTCTCTCGGTGGCATACGCCGTCGCGTACTCCAGCGCCGCCCGCGCGATGCCGATTGCCTGAGCGGCGACCATCGGACGGGTCTGCTCGAAGGTGCCCAGTGTCGCCGAGCCGGAGCGCTGTCCACCGGCGACGAGTTCGCGGGCTTTAGCGAGCTTGTGTTCGAGCTTGTCTTGTCCGCCAAGCAAATTGGCGGCCGGAACCCGGACGCCGTTGAATCGCAACTCCGCGGTGTGCGACGCGCGGCAGCCCAGCTTGTCGAGCTTGCGCACCAGTTCCAGTCCAGGGCTGCCGCCCGGTACTACGAAGAGGCCTTGACCGCGGTGGCCGAGCTCCTCGTCGACCACGGCGTTGACCACGTGCACGTTGGCGATGCCGCCGTTGCCGATCCACATCTTGTGGCCGTCGATGATCCAGTCGTCACCGTCGCGGCGGGCGCGGGTGCGCAGATTGCGTACGTCGCTGCCGCCCTCGGGCTCGGAAATCGCGAGTGCTGCTAGTTTGAGATCACCTGGGGTGCCGAAACATTCGGGCGCCCACTGCAGCATCTGCTCCGGGGACGCGGCCTGGCCGATCGCCGAGAGCGCCAGTGCCGGCATCACAATCGCCAGTCCGATTCCGGCGCAGCCCCAGAACAGCTCTTCCATGAACATCGGCAGCGACAGGCCGGTGGGATCGCCGATCAGATCGCGGTAGAACAGCGGACTGTAGAAGCCGCGTTCGGCCGCCTCCTCGAGGACGGGCCAGGGGAACTCCTGCCGCTGGTCGTAGTCCAGAGCGACCGGACGTATCACCGATTCGGCGAACTCGTGCGTGCGACGGGCGAGGTCGTGCTGCGCTGCGGTCGGCGTCAGGTCGAACGGCATGGTTGCACCTCTGGGTCGACGGTCTGATGTCCCGTCGCGATCGACTACCCCGTCGATTGGGTGAACAAACGTTCACGGCACGCGGCGCGCCGGTCAGGCTGCCGAACGCGGGCCAACCCGTGCGATCGGCAGGTGCAGCACCACCGCGGGCGTCGGGATGGCCTCGTGCTCGCTGCGTCCCAACAACGCCGCATTCTCGGGCAGCTGCCGGGAGTTGATCTCGCCGGCGGCGATGCGCCGCAGGATTTCGTGGGCTCGAGCAAGCTGGTCGCGCTTGCGGTATTGGCCGCCGGGAAGTTTGACGCCGGCCCAGACCCCGTATTCCTCCCGATGTGCGATCGCGTACTGGGCGCAACGCCGCTGCTGTGCCAACGGGCAGCGACGCAGGCATTGGATCCGCGCCTCGGTGGCTGACCGCTCGTAGGCACGCGCCTTGGCCGCGCCGTCACCACTGTCGTCGTCGGGGTAGCCGAACCACAGCTCGGGGTCGGTTGCGCAGGGGTGCCCCATGTCGGTCTCCTTGTCTTGGATTAAACGTAGGCAAAAGCGTATACACAACGAACGGGCCTTCGCAAGAGAAACGTGACAAAAACGTATATACATAGCGATAGGGCGCGGGCTGTGTAATATCCGGCCTATGGCCGGAGCCCGCGGGTGAGCCGTGAATCGGCAGGTGCGGCCATCCGTGCATTGCGTGAGTCGCGCGATTGGTCCCTAGCGGAGCTTGCTGCCGCGACCGGCGTCAGCATCATGGGACTGAGCTATCTGGAGCGCGGCGCCCGCAAGCCGCACAAAAGTACAGTTCAGAAGGTTGAAAACGGCCTGGGCCTGCCGCCGGGCACCTACTCGCGGTTGTTGGTGGCCGCCGATCCGGACGCCGAGCTGGCCCGATTGATCGCTGCGCAGCCCCCCGGAACGATGTCTCCGCCCCGCGCCGGGGCGGTGGTGGTCGACCGTCACAGCGACACCGAAGTGCTGGAAGGCTATGCCGAAGCCCAACTCGATGCCCTCAAATCCGTCATCGATCGGCTGCCGGCGACGACATCAAACGAATATGAGACGTATATTCTCTCTGTGATCGCGCAATGCGTGAAGGCAGAGATGCTCGCGGCCAGCTCGTGGCGCGTTGCCGTGAACGCCGGCGCCGACTCCACCGGCCGGCTGATGGAGCATCTGAAAGCCCTCGAGGAGACGCGCAGCGCCCTGCTGAAGCGGATGCCGACCAGCCTGAGCGCGCGTTTCGACCGGGCTTGTGCGCAGTCATTGCTGCCCGACGCGATCATCGCGGCACTGCTCGGCGTGAGCAGTGACGAAATGTGGGATATCCGCAATCGCGGGATGATCCCCGCGGGGGTGCTCCCCCGCGTTCGTGCGTTCGCCGACGCGACGGAGCCGCCGGACGACGACAGCACAGATCAGGACCGCGGCGAGGGGGACCGATGACCGGAAGCGACATCGAGGCGTTGAGCCGCGCACACCAGTTGTTCGCCGGGAGCACCCAGCAGCCAATGCTGGACGCACCCTACCGCGCATCGAACCGAACCATCGCATTGAATGGTGTTGTCGGACAGGACAATTACCAATTTCGGGTAAACCAAAGCCATGAAGCGCTGCGCTCGGCAGCGCGCACGGATACCGCGGCGGCGGGCGTCATCGCCGATGCCCGCCGGGACCGGGCGCAGGCGCGTGAGCTGACCGGGAACGTCCTCGACGAGGCCCGCGCCGACGCCGCCGCTTCCCCGATCACGCCGATTGCCCAGCGCGAGGCGATGCGTCGTCGGGCCGCGAGGCTTCGCGCGCAGCGGGCACATGTGTTGGCCGCCCGGCTGCGCGCTCGACGGCATTCGGCGGCGCTGCGGGCCCTGCGTTACCGAATGCTGCACCACCACGGTCCGGGATTGGGCGGACTGCGGCTGCCGCCGCCGAGTAGCCGGGCCGGAATTGCGGTGCGCGCGGCGCTATCCCGATTGGGCCGCCCCTACGTCTGGGGCGCGACCGGCCCCGATCAGTTCGACTGTTCCGGGCTGGTCCAGTGGTCCTACGCGCAGGCGGGAATCCATCTGGACCGCACCACGTATCAACAGATCAACGACGGAATCCCAGTGCCCCGTTCGCAAGTCAGGCCCGGCGATCTCGTGTTCCCGCACACGGGACACGTGCAGATCGCGATCGGCAACAACCTCGTCGTCGAAGCGCCGTATTCGGGTGCCTCGGTGCGGATCAGCCGGCTGGGCAACTACGTCGCGATTCGCCGCCCGATATGAAACTAGGTTGAACGCATGTCAGAACAAGCCGGCACTTCGCTAGCCGCCATAGCCGCGCGGCAGGCGGCGATGGCGACCCAGCACGGCTCGGTCGCCGAGGCAGACCGTGTGCTGATGGACGTGCTGGCCAGCGCGCATGCCGCGATGCGGGAGAGCATCGCGCGGCTGGACGCAATCGCCGACGAGATCGAGCGCGCTGTTCCGCACCAGGCGAGCCTGGCCGTCGATACGCCTATGGGGGCGCGCGAGTTTCAGAAGTTTCTGGTTGCCAAGCAGCGTGAGATCGCGGCGGTCGTGGCGGACGCGCACGATCTCGATCGTGCGAAAACGGCTGTGCTGGAAAGCCTGCGGGACCAGTACGGCACATCATCGGGCTAACGCGGCGATGTTCATCCACAGCCGCATCGCGGTGAATTGTCGACGGCTTGGGGCCTAAGTACTGTCACCGGGCATGGAGGGGTCGCGACACCGCCCGCGTTCGGGCGCAGCGCCGTTTGGCTAGCCGATGTCGACGTATGACGAGCTGTTGGCCACGGTCAAAGCCGTGCGCGACCGCGCCGGCGATCCAGACGCGTGGCAGACCGGGTTGACGCCGGCGGAGCTGGCCGCCGTGGTCACCCCCACGACACGTCCACAACAACTCGACGCGATCCTGGCCAAGATCCGCCAACAACATCCGGACCTGTTCGGCCCCGACGTGGCAACGGCCGGCCCGCCTCGGGTGCCGAGCCCACCTCAGGGAGATCGCCAGCAGGGCGCCGCGGCCGAAGCCATTGCGGGGGCTGAAGCCGCTCTGGCACATCAGAATTCGGCGAGCTCTCAGCTCGACCTACAAGTGATTTCGGCCATCATGAACGCCCATTTGAGGACCGTCGAAGGGGCAGAAGCGCTGGGCGCGTTGCAGCGCGAGACCGAGGCCGCGGTGCAAACTCGATCGGACTTGGACACTCCGGCAGGAGCTCGCGACTTCCAGCGGTTCCTGATCGGCAAGCTCAGAGACATCCGGGCGGTCGTCATGAACGCCAGCCTGGACGACACGTCGAAGTCAGCACTGATGGCGGCATGGACATCGCTGTATGACGCCTCGAAGACCGTGCCGAGCGGTGCGGGCGAGAGCAAGTCGGCATCGGTGGCCCCGGTCGCAGCGCCCGTGCGTGACAGTGGGCAACAGCCGCCCGACGCCGGATGGGATCCCCTATTGGATCCGCTGCTGACGGACGATCCCGGACTGCTGGGCGAGGATTCGGGGCAGGGTCCGCGCGAGAGCGCGGCGACTCCCACGACCGCGTCGTCGCTGCCGGGCATTCCCAACGTCGGTCTGGGGTCGACGCCCGGGCCGGGTTCGATGGCCGGCTGGGGCACGCCGAGCGGGTTGGCGCTTCCCGGGCGCGAGGGGGGCGGCGAAACCGATCCGGCGTTGGGCGGTCTGGACGACGAGGCGCCCGACGAGGACCCGGCCGATGACGAGGATCCGGACAAACGCAATGACGACGACCACGGCCAGGACGCGTCAACGGCGGAATCACCACCGGCGGGCCCGACGACGGTGACCTTGCCCGACGGTGAGACGGTGACGGCAGCCAGCCCGCAGCTGGCGGCGGCCATCGAGGCAGCAGTGGGCGGCGCGTCGATCCCGGATGCCTTCCACCAACAGGGAATCACCATTCCCGCACCGGGAACCGCGGTGGCCAATCCGGTCGATCCGGTTCAGGTCGCGCCGGGGGATATCGGGATTTTCACCGATCGCCATGCGCTGGCCCTCGGCCACACCAAGGCCCTTCTGGATGGCCAGATTCAGCCCATCGCCACCGTAAGCGGCGCAAGCTTTCTAGGCTGGGAGCATCCGCCGGCCGCGGCCGCCGCGACCGCGCCAGCCAGGACCGACGAACCGACACCCACCCGGCCGGCGGCCACGCCGGCCACTCGACAATAGTGAACTCGCCGGCCCGGCCGGCGGCGCAGGAACAGGAGACAGCGGATGGCAGATCGAATCCATGTGGTGCCCGCGCACTTACGTGAAGCCGCTGCGCGTCATCAGGAAACCTCCGAGTACTTGCGCACCATTCCGTCGTCGCATGCCGCCATCCAGGAGAGCCTGGACTCATTGGGGCCGATCTTCGGTGAACTTCGCGACGCCGGACGCGAACTGCTTGAACTCAGGCGACAGTGCTACGAGCAGCAGGCGGACGACCACGCCGATATGGCGCACAACTTGACCGTGTCGGCCAGGACTTGGGATCAGCATGAACAAGATGCGGGCGGCCAACTCGGCCGCATTGTCGACGGCGGTAGATGACAGACGCCAATCCCGCGTTCGACACCGTTCACCCGAGTGGGCACATCCTGGTCCGCTCGTGTCGCGGCGGATACATGCACAGCGTTGCGCTGAGTGAAGAGGCGATGGATACCGACGCCGCGACCCTGGCCCAGGGCATTCTGCTGACCGCGGATGTGTCTTGGCTCAAAGCGTTGCTTGAAGTTCGTGATGAGATCGTGGCGGCCGGACACACCCCGTCGGCGGAGGTTCCGACCCCGAATGACCTCGATGCGGCGATCGAGAAGCTGCTGGCGCACAAACTGCGCCGCCGCGACGGCGCCGACTAGCCCGCCGCCTCTAGACCAGCCAAGTTTTGGCGGCATCGGGGTCCGGTGCGATATCGCCCGGTGGCTCGATGGGATTGGCGCCGAACAACTCTCGTGCGCGGCCGAGCATGGCACGCACCTCGTCGAGTTGCTGCTGCAGCGCAGAATCAGCCATGGGCTTACGCTACCGAGCGCGTCACACCCGCACAATTCACCTTTGGTAATGAGCGTTCGGCAGGTATCGGTAGTCTGGCCCGGTGGCGATCTTCGGTCGAAAGACGGCGCGCCAGCGCCTCCGGAGAGCTACCCGGGAATCACTGTCGATGCCGGCCTTCAGCTCTCCTGTCGATTGCACCCCCTGGGTGATCGGTGGGCTTTGGCCTGCCGAACTGTCGACGGCGACCGACGAAACCGCCACGCTCGCACAGTATCTCGAGAAGGACTTGCAGCGAATCACCAACAGCGCCAACGACGAGCTGAGGATGGTCAAGCGGTCCGGACTCACCGATGCGACCCGGCACGCGGCGGAGGCCAAGGTCATCGACGAAGCCCGCGCCCGCGCCATGCGGCGAGTGGAATCGACAATTCGCCAACTGGACATGATGAAGGCGCAGATGCGTGCGCGGCGTCAAACCGCGCAGGTCGCGCGGCGTTACAGCGAGGCCGATATCGAGCGGACGCAAGTCATCCCCACGGTCCGGGCGTCGGAGCCCGACGTCCGAGAGCCGACGATCGACGAAACCCAAGTCATCCCGGTGGTCGCCGCGGCAGAGCCCGCAATCGCTGATCCGACGCTCGATCAGACGCAGGTCATCCCCGTCGTCACGGCAGAACCCGTCGCCGACGAGCCCGCGGCCGCTGCCGAGGTGCCGGTCGCGGACGTGTCAGCCGATGAGGACGACGAGTCCGAACCTGCGGTGGGCCGGCATCGACTTCCGTCAACAGCTGTCACTGCGGTCGTCCCAGTGCCGGCGGCGCCGGAGGCGGAACCTGAGCCCGAGCCGGAGCCCGAGCCCGAGCCCGAGCCGGAGCCGGAACCAGAACCCGAGCCGGAGCCTGAGCCGGAGCCGGAGCCGGAACCAGAACCCGAGCCGGAGCCTGAGCCGGAAGCTGCGGAACCCGAGCCAGAGCCTGCTGAAGCTCCGGCGGCCCCCGTCGACACCGAATCCGACGCGGAACGACTACACCGGCTGCTGGCGTTCGTGGTGCGCCAAGAACCACGGCTGAACTGGGCAGTCGGTGACCTGGCGGACGGCACGACGCTGTTGGTCACCGACCTCGCTCACGGCTGGATCCCTTCGGGGATCGCGCTTCCGGTGGGCGTGCAATTGTTGGCGCCCGGACGGCGCGCCGGCAAAGCCCCGGCGCTGCTCAGCGAGGCGATCCGGACCGCGACCTATACCCCCGGCGATCGGGTGGGCCGGTCGACTGACTTCGCCGAGACGGAGTCCTCGGTGCGGGCGCGCGAGCTGCCCGCGGTCGAAGACCTGGGATGGGAGCTGGGTCGACTCACGCACTGGCGCGACGGAATACCACGGTTGGTGCACACCTTGGCGAAAGCCTCCACTGCGGGAACTGGTGTCGTGGAGGAGGAAGCCGACCTGCTGCGGGTGCATCTCGACACCGCCCGCTACCAGCTCCTGAGCCAGTATCCGGACGCCGAGTCTGCGCTCCTGCTCAATTGCCTGCTGCTGGCCGCGACCGAAAGCAGTGTCGCCGGCGACACGACCTCGGCCAACTATCACCTGGCGTGGTTCCAAAAGCTCGATGAGCCGCCGGCCAGCCAGTGGACCACGGACCCGTCGGAGTAATCGGGCAGACGCCGCTCAAATCCCCAAAATCGTGAATTGACGCTGGTTGGAGGGGTCGATGATACTGACATGGTGTCGGGGTCGGGCGGACGCACGAATCTGAGCGACAAGGATCTCGTCGAGGCGGTTCTGCGTGAACTGAGCGAGGCGGCTGACAAGTGGGAAGCCCTTGTCGCGCAAGCCGAGACGATCACGTACAGCGTGGACTTGGGGGATATTCGCGCCGTGGCAAATTCCGACGGCAAGTTGGTTGAGCTGACGCTGCATCCGGGCGTGATGGCCGGCTACGCCCACGCAGCGCTGGCTGACAGGTTGAACCTCGCGATCGCGGCGCTTCGCGAGGAGGCAGAAGCCGAGAATCGGGCGAGGTACGGCGACGAGCTGCACTGATGTCGGTGTCGATGCAGCACTCTGTATCGACCGCCGGAAGGAGTAATGACCGTGCCACTCAATCTGTCCAACCGGGACCAGAATTCGGGGCACCTGTTCTACAACCGGCGGCTGCGTGCCGCGATCACCCGGTTTTCCGTCCGGATGAAGCACGACGACCGCAAACAGCAAGCGGCCGTGGCGCTGTCGATCGTGCTCGTTGTCATCGGCATCGGGTGGATGGCGCTGCTCCATGTCATGAAGCCGTCCGGGTTGGTCGGCCAGTCGTCGATCATCGGCGACCGCGATACCGGCGCGGTGTACGCGAAGATCAACGGGCGGCTCTACCCGGCGCTCAACTTGACTTCGGCACGACTGGCGGTCGGCAGCGCCGGCTCTCCGACCTGGGTCAGAGCCAACGAGATCGCCAAGTATCCGACCGGCCCGATCATCGGAATTCCCGGTGCGCCCGACACCTTGCCGGTCACGGCGAGCGCCGAATCGGCGTGGTCGGTCTGCGACGCCGCAGCCGCCCGCGGCAGTGGAACCGCTCCGGTGGTGACCTCCATCGCCGGCCAGCTCTCCCCCATCGGCCGGTCGGAGCCGATGGGCCCCAAGCAGGCCATCCTGGCAACGCACAAGGGCGCGACGTATGTGATCTGGCGAGGCCAACGGTCCCGCATCGACCCAGCGGACCGATCGGTGACATTCAACCTCGGCCTCGACCCCGGGGTGACCTACCCGATCGAAATCTCCAACGCCCTGTTCGACGCCATGCCCTCAACGGAACCCCTTGTACTGCCTGCGATTCCGGGTCGTGGGACCCCGTCGCGCTGGGTGCCGGGTTCGATCGTGGGCAGGGTGCTGGAAACCCGTGACGCCAGCGGCACGGTCAACGGCTTCTATGTGCTGCTGCCGGACGGCGTGCAGAAAATCACCAGCTTCGTCGCGGACCTGTTGCGGACCGCGGATTCAGAGGGTTCGACGACGCCTACCCTGGTCGCGCCCGACAAATTGATTCAAATCCCGGTGGTCGACGTGCTCGATGTCGACTACTACCCGTCGGAGAAGCTGGATTTCGTCGACACCGCGGCGAATCCGGCAACCTGCGTGGGATGGCAGAAGCAATCGGGTGATCCGCAGGCCAGGATCACGATCTTCACCGGCCGAGGATTGCCGGTTCCGATCGGCGAGGATTCCCGCCTGGTTCGGTTGGTTCGCGACGACCGCGACCCCAATTCCGCTGAGGCGCAACAGACACTGGTGCTACCGGGTGCGGCGAACTTCGTCACGACCACCAGCGGTGTCGCGACGGCCGACAGCCGGGAAAGCTTGTATTGGATTTCACCGCAAGGTGTTCGATACGGCATCCAATCGGATCACCCGACCTTGCAGGCGCTGGGGCTGGATCCACGGCTGGCCGTGCAAGCACCCTGGCCGATCGTGCGTACCTTCGCGACCGGGCCCGCGATTGGGCGTGACGCCGCCCTGGTGGCGCGCGACGCTGTCACCGGACGCGGTGCCGTGGCGCCAATTCCTGATCTCAATGAACTGGCAGGCGGGGGTTAAGTAGCGATGTCCAAACGAGGTTTCGTCCGCGGCAGCCGCAAGCCGGCGCCGAACGTTCCACCGGTGCGCATCGCGGTCGCCGCACCGTTGGCGTTGCCCGAGCGTGAACCCCGCAACATCCTGCTGATGATCGCGGTGCCCGCGCTGCTCGTCGGAATCATCGGCACCTTGGTGGTGATGTACGCGTCCGGGATTCGATCGCTGCAGTCGGGCTTCTTCCCGATGATCGGTCTGGTCGGGTTCGGCACGCTGATGTTCAGCGGGCGCTTCGGGCGGGGGCGCCGAATCAGCTGGGGCGAGCAGGAGAAACAGCGGCGCAGCTATCTGCGCCAGCTCGACGAGGACCGCGACGAGGTGCAACGCGCCGCCCAGGATCAGCGACGCAGCCAGCTCTTCGTGCACGGCGATCCGCAGAAGCTGGACACGGTCATCGGCGGCCCCCGGATGTGGGAACGGCGCCCCGCCGACCGGGACTTTCTCGACGTCCGCCTGGGGATCGGTATCCAGCAAGCCAGCGAGTCGGCGGTGTCGCTGCAGTGGCCCGACGTTCCGATCGGTGAAGAGCTGGAGCCCGTAACCGGTGGCGCGCTGAGGGATTTCATCCTCGAGCAGAGCAAGATCCGGGGTATCGGCAAGGTTCTGAGCCTACGGTCGAAGCCCGGCTTCAGCTTCATCGGTGACGATCCAAGCGAGCTGCACAGCCTTGCCCGCTCGATCCTGTGCTCGCTTGCCGTCTACCACAGCTCCAGCGATCTCAAGGTCATGGTGGTGACGCGCCATCCCGAGTTGTGGTCGTGGATGGTGTGGTTGCCGCACAACCAGCACGACGAAATGTTCGACGCGTGCGGACTGCGTCGGTTGGTGTTCACCTCCCCCACCGAGCTGGAAGAGGCGCTCGACGCCGAGCTGCACCGCAAGGGCCGCGGCCCGTGGACGCCGCCGGTCGGCATGAGCCCGACGTCGATGCCGTCGCCCATCGAGTCCAGCATCGGCCTGGCGCTGGGGCCGCACTGGGTGATCGTCGACGACAACGTCGGCACCCCCGAGCAGTGGGAGGGTGTGACCGGGCAGAAGGGCATGGCCGGCATCACCGTGTTGCGGCTGGCCACCCGCGCGAGCGTGGGCGTCGGATTCGCCGACGACAGTGAGCGTTTCAGTCTGCGCGAAGGCAGGCTCATGCACCGCGGCACGTTCTATGCCGTGGCGGACATGCTCGCCGAGAGCACCGCCAACCGGTATGCAAGAGCACTCGCGCGCTGGTCCCCGATGAGCGCCGGAGAACTCTCGGAGACCGACAGCCAGGGCGGCGAATTGCTGCGGGCGCTGGGAATCAGCGATCCGCGGGAACTGGACGTCGACAGACTCTGGGGTGAGAGCCGCGGCCGTGGCGACCACAAATGGGCGATGATGCCCGTGGGCGTCAAGCAAGGCGGCGAGCTACAGAACGTTATCTTGCGCGCCAAAGACTTCGGCGGTTTTGGTTTTCACTCGGTGGTGATCGGGACATCCGGTTCCGGCAAGTCGGAGTACTTCCTGTCGCTGTGCACCGGGATCGCGTTGACGCACTCCCCCGAGACGTTCATCGTGATCTTCGTCGACATGAAGTTCGAATCGGCGGCCCAGGACCTACAGGGGTTCCCCCACGTCGCGGGCTCGCTGTCCAACCTGGGCAAGGACGACCGGCACCTGGCCGAGCGGATGCGCAAGGCAGTCAACGGCGAGATCGCCCGGCGTTACCGGCTTTTCAACGAAGCTGGGGCGCGCGACGCCAACGAGTATGAGGAAATGCGGCTCGCCGGGCGGGATCTGGAACCGGTACCGATCCTGCTGGTGATCATCGACGAATATCTCGAGCTGTTCATCCATCACCCGGAGTGGATCGATCTCGTCATCCACATCGGGCAGGAGGGTCGCGGCTGTAACGTCTTCTTCACTCTCGGCGGTCAGCGGCTGGATCTGTCGTCGCTCAGTAAAGTCAAGAGCAACATCGCCTTTCGGGTGGCGCTGCGCGCTGAGACCGCGGAGGACTCCCGCGACGTGATCGGTAGCGACGCAGCGCTACACCTGCCGTCGAAGGAGAACGGCTACGCGCTACTCAAGGTCGGGCCACGCGATTTGGAGCAGTTCCGCTGCTTCTACGTGTCCGCGCCGTTCGTGGTGCCCAAGCGGGTCGTCAACGTGAACAAGACGGTGGACGTGAGCTTTTCGCAGCCGCGGTCGTTGACCTGGGCCTACCAGCCACTCAGCGAGGCGGACAGCGAAGCCCTGGCCGTCGCCGATGAGCCCGAAGAGCCCGACGAGTTCCTGTTCCACGCCGACGGTTTCCGGAAGAAGAAGTTGGTCGACGTCATCCGCGAGTCGCTGATGGCGCACGGCGCGCGACCACCTCACCAAATCTGGCTTCCGCCTTTGGAAGTCAGTGAGCCGATGGACGTGCTGGTGGCCAGCTGGCGGCGCAAGCCATGGTACGTCGACTACGGGCAGAACCCCGGCTTGGTGTTCCCGGTCGGCGTGGTCGACATCCC
The DNA here is from genome assembly GCF_055419445.1 of Mycobacterium sp. IDUB_19. Lineage (NCBI taxonomy): Bacteria > Bacillati > Actinomycetota > Actinomycetes > Mycobacteriales > Mycobacteriaceae > Mycobacterium > Mycobacterium sp. IDUB_19. The sequence continues at coordinate 75,899 of NZ_JBVAXR010000016.1, forward strand.
CGAAGACCACGCGCAGCGCGTGCACGCCGTCGATGCCGAGATGGACAACATCATGGTGGTCGCGACGGCTCAGCGCGGAAAGTCGACGACGTTGATGGCGTTGATCACCTCCGCGGCGTTGATGTACCGACCCGAACGCGTCACGTTTTTCTGCATCGGCGCCTCGCTGTATCCGGTCGAAGAACTGCCGCACGTGGCGTCCGTCGTCAGCCAAACGGACAACGAGGGCGTTTCGCGAACCGTCGCGTCGATCGAGGGCCTGATCCTGGCGCGGGAGGCGGCGTTCAAGCAGTACCAAATCGACATCTCCGAATTCCGGGAACGTCGATTCGGCACCGAGCGGGAAGGCGGAACCGATCCCGCCGACAAGTTCGGTGATGTCTTCCTCGTCGTCGACAACTTCAGCGACCTGTACGACAAGGACTCCGCGATGGGAGACCGCTTGGTCGCGATCGCCCGCCAGGGCTTGTCCTACGGGGTCCACATCGCGACCACTGCTACGGCGTGGCTGGTCGGGCAGAAACAGGCGCTGGTCAACGTATCGAATGCGCGTATTCAGCTGCGGCTCAGCAACCCCGACGAAACCCAGATGGGCGAAGGCCTCGAGCGGCGGAGGGCCGCCCGCAACACACTGGACCGGCCGGGGTTCGGGGTTACCCGGGAGGGCCACGAGGTGCTGATCGGGGTGCCGGAGATCACGACCGCCACCGGGGAACGGGTGCCGACGCGGCAACTCGGTGCCGTCATTGCCGAGGTGACCGGTGTCGGCCGGCTGGAGAAGTTGGCGCGACTGCCCGAACGGATCGAGCTGGCCCAGATCATCGCCGCGTTCGCGTCGACCGATGTCGCGTCGGACCCGTTCAACGTTCCCTTCGCCATCGGCGAAAGCGCCTTGCAGGCAACGTATTTGCCGACCCGGGTGGTGCCCAACATGTTGGTGCTGGGCCGCCAGGGGTGCGGCAAGACCACGACCCTGGCTGCCTTCGGTCAGGCGGTGATGAGCCGGTTCACTCCCGAGCAGGCGCAGATCACCATCATCGATCCCAAGACATCGCTGATTGGGAAAATCCGCGGACCGCATGTGCGGGCGTACGCCTATACCGCCGACGATATCGATGCCGTGATCGAGGAATTGGCGGCGATGATGCGCGACCGTCTTCCCCCCTCGGGTCTGAGCCAAGAGGAGTTGCTTTCCAGGAGCACCTGGGACGGGCCGCACCAATTCCTGCTGATCGACGACGAGCAGGAACTCCGTCCGCATGGCGCGATCGGCAAGGCTGCCGCGAGCGCGCCGCTGTGGGGATTGATCGAACGCAGTCGCGAGATGGGCCTGCACGTAATTGCCTCGCGGTTGCCCGGAAACTGGGCGGGTATCTCAGTGACGAATCCGTTCCTGCAAAAGATGACCAGTTCGCGGGCGCCGACGCTATTCATGGACAACGACCCGGCGATGGTAAAGGTGTTCGGCAGGGTCGGCGCTCAGCAACTGCCGCCGGGGCGCGGGCTGCTCGTCACCACCGACGGAGCGATCGAAGGTGTGCTGGTAGGAACGCCGGAATAGGCCGATCTTCGGCTTGCGGGCGGGGCGGCAGAAAAGGTGAATCGACACCTGCCAGCGGCCACCATAGAATCGGTCCATTCCGCGTGCTATCGGCGGGCACAACTTGCCTGGTGGGGAGCCAGCCAAAGGGGTATACCCCTACGGATGCATCCGGGCATTGAGAAATACGGAGGGCAAAATGACTGGGACATTCGGAATGGTGCCGGGCGGCGTTGACTTGTCGTCGGCGACCGAAGGCGCGATCAGCGAGGAAATGTCGGCAACGACCGCCGCAGGCGCGGCGGCGCTGACCGGTGTGCTGCCGATGGCACCGGACGCTGACTCTGTGGAATTCGCCGCCGCGCTGAACGCGGCGGGTGCGGCCTACATCGCCACCGCTAGTGAGCACGCCGGGCAGCGGTCCGCCTTCTCAGGCGCACAGGGCCTGGCATCGGCTACCACGAGCATGGTTGAGCTAGCCAACGCCGCCGCGAGCGCTATCTAACCGACGATGCCTGATCCCAGGTGGACGGGTCCGCCCGAGGGAATCGCTGCGATCTTCGAGGCGGGCAACCCGGCATCGGTGCTCGCCAACAATGCGGTCTGGATCACCGAGACCACGAATAAGGAACTGGCGGCCGGTCTTTCCAGCGTCAACGCTCTTGCCACGGCGGCGCAGTGGCAGGGCGTGGGTGCACTCGCGTCGATGGTTACCTCGACCGGGCTCAATGCCGGACTGCATACGCTGGTGGGTTGGACCGCGGAGAAGATTGGCGTCACCACGGCCGCCGTGGAGGCGTTCATGATCGCGCGGTCGTCGATCATCCCGTCGCTGGTGTCGACGACCAACCGGGTCGAGTGGAAGGCATTGCTCGACACGAACTTCTTCGGGCAGAACACCCCCGGGATGGCTGAGCGGGACGGCGAGTACTACGGCGAACACTGGCCGCACAACTCGAGCATCGGCTGGACCTACTCGGGTGCGCTGGCTGCCCTCGTCGCGGCGCTCGCGGTTCCCCCGCCGATCGCCCCGATGGGCGCCTCCCCTGCCGGCCCGGCAGCGGCGGCCTCGGCCGTCGGCCAGGCGGCGGCTCAGGCTGGGATGAACGGCGCGACGCAGGTGTCCAGCCAGGCGACGCAGGGTGCGGGAGAGGCAGCATCCGCACCCGCCGAGGGCGGCAGCCAGCTCAGTTCACTCATGCAGACGCCGATGCAAATGATCTCCGGCGTGATGGAACCGCTACAGCAGGCCGTCAAGGCCCCGATGGATGCGTTCCAGGGGATGGCTAGCATGCCGCAGGGGTTGCTTCAGTCGATGACGAGCGCGTTTTCGTCGGCGGGCGGAGGCAATGCCGGAGCGGCCGGCGCCGCCGCCGAGCCCTTTCTGGCCGGGGCGACCGGTCCGCTTGGCGGAGGGGCTGGCGGCGGCGTGGGTGCAGGTGGCGGCTTCCCGGGCGCCGGGTTGACCAGCTACACCCGTCCGACCAGCAGCTTTGAGCCGGAGGCCGGCGGCAGACCGACCAGCCTTCGCGCGGGCGTGCTCAATGCCTCCGAGCTACGCGGTCCCACCTCCCCGACGGGAACCGGGATGGGCGGCTCGGCGATGCCGATGTCGCCGGCCGGCATGCTGGGGCAGGGCAAGGAAGGCCAGGCCGACAAGGACGTGACCCGCGCCCGAGTCGTCGTCGGCGGCGATCCGACCGACGAAACGTAATCCGCACTCCCCTAGTGCTTACCGTCCGGGCCTTGAGTGGATGGCCCCGGCTCTCCTCACGCTGGCGCGTTTATCGCCCGGGGCCGGGCGGGCCGGCGAAGGCTTGGGCGATCTCCACCCAGCGCTGCGCGTCGGGACCGTGCGCGGTGATGTCGAGCGCACTCAGCGGACGCCGCTGGGTGACCAAGAAGCAGAAGTCCTCCGCGGCGCCCGCGACCCGCTGGGCGGCATCCGCCGGACCCCAGGACCAGGTGTCGCCGCCGGGCGCGCTCAGCTCGACCCGAAACGGCTCGGACGGCGGCACCAGCTCGTTGACCACGAACGCGTAGTCGCGGGTGCGAACCCCCAGATGGGCGATCGAGTACAGCCGCTCGGTCGGCGCCCGTTTGACACCAAGCGCGTCGGCGACGTCCAGCCCGTGTGCCCAGGTCTCCATCAACCGGGCGGTAGCCATCGACGCCGGGCTCATCGGCGGCCCGAACCACGGTAATTTCCGGCTCGCATCCACCTTGAGCAGCGCGTCGTGCAACCGCTGCCGGGTGGTCCGCCAATCGCTCAGCAGCTCGTCCGGCGGCATGGCGGCCAGTTCTTCAGCGCCCGCGTCGACAAAGCCGACGGGGTCCTGCATCGCTTCGGCTAGCACCTCGGCGAACCCCGCCTCGTCGGTGACCGAGACCAGGGCGACCCGATCGGTCCACAACAGGTGCCCGATCTGATGGGCGACGGTCCAGCCCGGCGACGGCGTCGGGTCGGCCCAGCGCTCCGCGGCGAGTGGTGCGACCAGCGCGTCGAGGTCGTCGCTCTCGGCACGCAGGTCGGCCACCATCGGCCCGGGATCCGCCATCACGTCCTCCTTAGCGACTGGTCACCGGCTGACCGCGCCGGCCCACGAGACTGTGCACGGCAAGCCCGGCCAGGTACAGCGCCGAGCCGAACATCACGAACGTGGGCGCATGCCCGTCGGCGGGGATCACCATCGCGGCCACCGTGATCGAGACGATGAACGAGACCCAGAACAGCGCGTCCTGCACCGCGAACACATGGCCGCGCAGGGCGTCGTCGACGTCCATCTGCATCGCCGAGTCGGCGCACAGCTTGATCATCTGGCCGGTAACACCAAGGAAGAAGCTGCACGCCACCATGACCGGCAGCATCAGTCCAGCCCCGGACAGCTCGATCAGCGCGGCCGCGATCAGCGCACCGTTCACCGCGGCGTAACGCCCCCAACGACGCACCGTGGGCGGGGTCAGCAGGGTGGCGAGGAAGGACCCGAGCCCCGAGGCGGCGAAGAACACCAGCGCGATACCCAATCCGCCGACCGCCAGGTTCTTGGTGTGATGGACCAGCAACAGGATCACCAGCGAGTTGATGCCCACCACCATCCGGTGTGACGCCAAGCCGGACAGGGCGGCGGCGACCGTCGGCGTGGACACCACCGTGCGCACGCCGTGCAGCCACCCGGTGATCACTGCATAGACGACCGATCCGTGGATTGCCCGCTTGGTGTCGTCCGGCCCGAGCACCCGGGGTCCGAACCGCAGGGACAGCAACAACGCGACCGACACCGGAATCAACGCCGTGAGGATGATGACGGACGCGCCCCGATCGCTACCGCCGACGAACCACCGGGGTATGAGCATGAAGTTGGCGCCGAAGAACGCCGCGATGGCGCCCGAGGCGGTGGCGAGCGAGTTCATCGTCACCACCTGTTCGCGCGGCACCACGTGCGGCAGCGATGCCGACAGGCCCGAGGCCACGAATCGCGAAAAGCCGTTGAAGAGCAGCGCCCCCAGCAGCAGCGGAACCTCGCCGGCGCGCACCGCCAGAATCGTGCCGATCACGATGATCAGGGCCAGGCGGCACAAGTTGGCCCCGACCAGCACCCACCGCCGGTCCCAGCGGTCCATCAACGCCCCGGCGAACGGTCCCAGCAGCGAATAGGGCAGGAACAGAACCGCGAATGCGAACGCGATCGACAAGGGGTCGGCCGCCCGGTCCGGGTTGAAAAGCAGCGCGCCGGCCACCGTCGCCTGGAAGAGGCCATCACCGAACTGACTCGCCATGCGCAGCTTAATCACCCGCCGCAGATCCGGCATTGCGCGCACCGACTGCCAGAGTTCGACGGGTGCGCGCGAGTGCATCCGGGTTTGGAACACAGAACCGACTTCCACGATTGGGCTGGATAAGGATGGTCGCACTCGACGTCGCTGTAGTAACAGTACAAATATTTACGGGCGGCGTTTGTTTGTGCCGAGCGATGCTACGGGAGTGCGATGATGGATTGATGCCGCCGCCGGAAGATCCCGAAGACTACATCGCACCCGCTGCCCAGCGGGTGCGTGCGGGTACTTTGCTGCTTGCCAATACCGACCTTCTCGAACCGACGTTTCGGCGCAGCGTCATCTACATCGTCGAGCATAACGACGGCGGCACCCTGGGCGTGGTGCTCAACCGTTCCAGCGAGACCGCCGTCTACAACGTGTTGCCGCAGTGGGCCAAGATGGCCGCCAAGCCGAAGACGATGTTCATCGGTGGACCGGTGAAGCGCGACGCGGCCCTGTGTCTGGCGGCGTTGCGGATCGGCGCCGACCCACAGGGTGTGCCGGGCTTGCGGCATGTGTCCGGCCGGATCGTGATGGTCGACCTCGACGCGGAGCCCGATGTGATTGCGCCGCTGATCGAGGGAGTCCGGATCTACGCGGGATACTCGGGCTGGACCATCGGTCAGCTCGAAGGTGAGATCGAGCGCGACGACTGGATTGTGTTGTCGGCATTGCCATCTGACGTTCTCGTTGGTGCGAAGGAGGACCTGTGGGGGCAGGTCCTGCGCCGACAGCCGCTGCCGCTGTCGCTGCTCGCCACCCACCCGATCGACGTCAGCCGGAACTAGCGCTCCTCCCCCACCTCCGTCGGCGCTGACTGCGACGACGTTGCATCAGCGTCGCGTGCCAGCCTGCTGGCAATCATCGCGCAGACCACAAGCTGGATCTGGTGGAAGATCATCAGCGGCAGCATGGTCAGGCCGACGGTCGCTGCGGGGAAAAACACCAACGCCATCGGCAGCCCGGATGCCAGGCTCTTCTTGGACCCGCAGAACAGCAGCACGATCGCGTCGCCGCGGTCCAGCTGGGCGAGCCGGCCGATCACCGTGGTGGCAGCCAGCACGACGGCCAGCAGCGCGGCGGCGACCAGGGAAACCAAGATCAAGCGCCACACGTCGACGCTGACCCAGACGCCCTGCACCATGCCCATCGAAAAGGCCGTGTACACGACCAGCAGGATGGACCCCCGGTCGACGACCTTGAGCACCGCCGCATAGCGGGCGATCAACCCGGTGATCCAGGGCCGCACCAGCTGGCCGGCGGCGAATGGCACTAAGAGCTGCAGCACGATGTTGCGGATCGAACTACCGTCCACCCGGATTGCGCCGCTGGTGTTCATCAGCAGCACCACCAGCAGCGGGGTCAGCACGATGCCAAGGATGTTCGACAACGACGCGCTGACGATGGCGGCGGAAACGTGGCCCCGCGCAATCGAAGTGAACGCGATCGACGACTGCACGGTCGACGGGACGAGACACATGAACAGGACGCCGTGGTACAGGTCGATCGTCAGAACGGAGGGCACCAATGCTCGAGCGGCCAGGCCCAGCAGCGGGAACAGCACGAATGTAGTGGCCAGCACCAGCAGGTGCAATCGCCATTGCCGGACGCCGTGCCAGGCCTGCTGCGGCGACAACCGCGCGCCGTACAAGAAGAAAAGCAGTGCGACCGCGGACGTAGCGGCGGTCTCGGCGGCGCCGGCGGCGTCGCCGTGCGCGGGCAGGAGGGCAGCAAGCGTCACGGTTGCCGCTAGGGCCAGCAGGAATGGATCGAGGATCGTCGGCAGGCGTGTGAGCATGGGCTACCGCACGGCGTAACGCCGGCGGGAATTCCTCAGTGGCAGGACTGCGTGCAGGCGATGCACTCGCCGGCGCAACTGGGTGCCGCTGCCTCCCGGCGCAGCGCGAAGCGGGCGCTTTGCCACGAGCCGGCGGCCAGCGTGCCGAGGGCGCCGGCCACGCAGACGATCAGCACCACAAACGCGGTGTGCGCGGATGCGGCGAGCGCCACCACACCGCCGGCGGTCAGCATCACCGCGGCCGCCAACTGCGTCGGCGCCATGGCGCGCAACGCGACCTGAGTGGCACCGGCAGTGTTGTTGTGAGAGAGCGACCAAGTCCCGAACCCGGCGGAAGCGACCGCCGCACAAACACACACCACCCCAGCGATCAGCATGGCCTCACAATACGAGCCCGGTCATCTATCCGCGCGCCGGGCTCCACAGCGCTTGTGCCGGCGCCGAATTAGCGCGAGCCGAGGTTACTGAAGTTCGGCAGCGGCGGCAGCCCAGGCACCAGGGCCAACAGGTTGGGCGTGGGCTGCGGGGAGGGCAGCTGGTTGGGCACGGCCATCTGGGCGGGAAGCCGGGTCGGCGCGCCGACCGGTGCTTGTGCGGGAACCGCGGCGGGAGCGGGCGCGGGTGTCTGCGCCGGGACGCCGACGGGTGCAGCAGCCGGGGCCTGGGCGGGAGCGGGGGTCGGTGCGGCGGCCCCGGGCGCGGCCACCTGGAACCCGTTGATGATGGCGTCGGTGGCGGGCGCGTCTGAGACGGCCACCGCACGGTCGGTGGTCACCGACAGCGACACTAGGTACGTGTCGTGGCCCGACGTGGCGAGGACGTGACGGCGCGAGGTGTTCAGCGTCATGTCGCCCTCGCGGTACGTGCCCTCGATAACCGACGACGGGAAGCCGTCGAAATCGGCCATCGACGCGTTGGTGGACTGCCAGGCCAGCAGTTTCTGGCTGTCGACGTAGCCGTGGGAGATGGCTTCCCTGGGATCGAAGGTGCCGACCAGTTTGTACACCACGACCTGCGCATTTGAGGTGTAGACGCTGCTGCCTTGCCGGTCAGCGATCACCGCGAACGCATCGGGCACATTGGGGTCGGGCACCTGGGTCCAGCGGGCCGGCACCGGCAGCGTGATGTCGAGGGCCTTGAATGCCTGCGGCTTCTGCGGCTCCAGCTTGACGCCCTTCGAACCCAAGTAGTCGCGCAGCGTTCCGGAGGCCGCCGGGGTGACGGTCTGCGGCGCCGGTGCAACCGCGGCGGCGTTAGGCGTCGCGGCCGGAGTCGCGGCGCTGTTGGGGGCGGCGGCGAGGCCGGGCGGGGCGAACGGATTGGCCGCCGGCGGGGTGGGGAGGAACCGGTTGCTGTTGGCCGCACCCGGAGCCGCCGGGATGTACTGGTTCGCCGGCACCGGGACGATGGGGCCGGGTGGCACGGGAACGAGAGGATCGGCCGAGGCCATAGCACCCGAAAATAGGGCGAACCCGATCACACTGGCGGCGAAACCGCCTGCGACTGCGCGCCAGGGGGCGGCGATCTGAGTCATCTCTGTCGGTCCTTCCGAATGGCTGGGTCCACCAGCATCCGCACGTATAGAGGCTGACTGTAACCAGAGGTCAAACGCACTGGACAGGGCCGAAATAGAGCTGGGATGAACCCCTGACCGTCGCGCAATGCAACCTTTATCAACCTGTGGCCGGCGGGCTTGGCAAGTCGGCCCTTATACGCTGTTCACGTGACCGAATCGCCGACCGCCTCGTCTCGGAGCGACCCTGCGGGTGCCCAGACGGAGTCCGACGCGCCGCCATACCGTTACACCGCGGAGCTGGCCGGCCGGATCGAGGGCACCTGGCAGGCCAACTGGGCCAGGCTCGGGACGTTCAATGTGCCCAACCCGGTCGGGTCGTTGGCGCCGACGGACGGCGCGCCGGTACCCGACGACAAGTTGTTCGTGCAGGACATGTTCCCGTATCCGTCGGGCGACGGGCTGCACGTCGGGCACCCCCTGGGCTACATCGCGACGGACGTATACGCGCGCTATTTCCGGATGATCGGCCGTAATGTTTTGCACGCCTTGGGGTTTGATGCTTTCGGACTGCCCGCCGAGCAGTACGCGGTGCAAACCGGCACCCATCCGCGCAGCAGGACCGAGGCCAACATCGTCAACTTCCGCCGTCAGCTGGGCAGGCTGGGTCTCGGGCACGACAGTCGGCGATCCTTCTCGACCACCGACGTCGAGTTCTATAAGTGGACGCAATGGATCTTTCTGCAGATCTACAACGCGTGGTTCGACACCGCGGCCGCCAAAGCCCGTCCGATCGCCGAGCTGATCGCCGAATTCGATTCCGGTGCCCGCCGTCTCGACGACGGCCGGGACTGGGCGACATTGTCGGTGGGGGAGCGCGCCGATGTGATCGACAGCCACCGACTGGTTTACCGCGCCGACTCGATGGTGAACTGGTGCCCCGGGCTGGGCACGGTGCTGGCGAACGAAGAAGTCACCTCCGACGGACGCAGTGACCGCGGGAACTTCCCGGTCTTCCGGAAACGGCTGCGGCAGTGGATGATGCGGATCACCGCCTACTCCGATCGGCTGCTCGATGATCTGGAGGTGCTGGACTGGCCGGATCAGGTAAAGGCCATGCAACGCAACTGGATTGGCCGCTCCACCGGTGCCGAGGCGTTGTTCTCGGCGATGACGACCGGCGGCGACATCGTCGACATCGACGTGTTCACCACCCGCCCCGACACCTTGTTCGGCGCGACCTATCTGGTGCTCGCGCCCGAACATGACCTGGTGGACGACCTGGTCGCCACCGCCTGGCCGGACGGCGTCGACCCCAGCTGGACCTACGGCGCCGCCACACCGGGGGACGCCGTCGCGGCCTACCGGCGCGCGATCGGCACGAAGTCAGACCTCGAGCGCCAGGAGAGCAGGGAGAAGACCGGCGTCTTCCTGGGCAGCTACGCGACAAATCCGGCCAACGGTAAACCGGTGCCTATCTTCATCGCCGACTACGTGTTGGTGGGCTACGGCACCGGGGCCATTATGGCGGTGCCCGGCCACGATCAGCGTGACTGGGATTTCGCCAACGCGTTGCACCTGCCGATCGTGGAAGTGATTGCCGGGGGCGATATTTCGGAAGCCGCCTACGCGGGTGACGGTGTGCTGGTGAATTCCGGCTATCTCGATGGCATGAACGTGGCAGCCGCCAAGGAGGCCATCACCGCGCGCCTGGAATCCGAGGGCCGCGGCCGTGCCCGCATCGAATTCAAGCTGCGGGACTGGCTTTTCGCGCGTCAGCGGTACTGGGGCGAACCATTCCCGATCGTTTACGACAGCGACGGCCGCGCGCATCCGCTGGACGAGGCCGCGCTGCCGGTCGAACTGCCCGACGTGCCAGACTATTCGCCGGTGTCCTTCGACCCCGATGACGCCGACAGTGAGCCGTCGCCGCCGCTGGCCAAAGCCACCGACTGGGTGCACGTCGAGTTGGATCTCGGCGACGGGTTGAAGTCCTACTCGCGCGACACCAACGTGATGCCGCAGTGGGCCGCCAGTTCCTGGTACGAACTGCGGTACACCGACCCGCACAACTCAGAACGATTCTGCGCCAAGGAGAACGAGGCCTATTGGATGGGGCCGCGGCCCGCCGAGCACGGTCCGGACGATCCCGGCGGCGTCGACCTGTACGTCGGCGGCGCTGAGCATGCGGTGCTGCACCTGCTGTATTGCCGGTTCTGGCACAAGGTCCTCTACGACCTGGGTCACGTGAGCTCTCGTGAGCCGTACCGCAGGCTGGTCAACCAGGGCTACATCCAGGCGTTCGCCTATACCGACGACCGCGGCTCCTACGTTGCGGCCGAGCAAGTGAGCGAGCGCGACGGCAAATTCTTCTATCCGGGACCCGACGGCGACATCGAGGTCTTTCAGGAATTCGGCAAAATCGGTAAGAGTCTGAAGAATTCGATATCTCCCGACATGATCTGCGACGAATACGGCGCGGACACCCTGCGGGTGTACGAGATGTCGATGGGCCCGCTGGAAGCTTCCCGGCCTTGGGCCACCAAGGACGTCGTTGGCGCGCACCGCTTTCTGCAGCGAGTGTGGCGGCTGGTGGTCGACGAGAGCACCGGCGAATCCCGGGTAGCGGATACGCAGGAGCAGCTGGACACCGAGACCCTGCGCGCACTGCACCGCACCATCGAAGGTGTTGCGGAAGACTATACGGCCCTGCGGAATAACACCGCGGCGGCCAAGCTGATCGAGTACACCAACCACCTGACCAAGGCGCATCGCGACGCGGTGCCGCGGACGGCGGTCGAGCCGCTGGTGCTGATGCTGGCACCGCTGGCCCCGCACATGGCCGAGGAGCTGTGGTCGCGGTTGGGGCACAGCACTCCGTTGGCGCACGGCCCGTTTCCGGACGCCGACCCCGCCTATCTCGTCGACGACACCGTCGAGTACCCGGTGCAGGTCAACGGCAAGGTGCGCGGGCGTGTGGTGGTGGCCGCCGACGCCGATGAGGACACGCTGAAAGCCGCGGCGCTGGGGGATGAGAAGGTCCAGGCGTTCCTGGCCGGTGCCGCGCCCCGCAAGGTGATCGTGGTCGCCGGCCGGCTGGTCAACCTGGTGGTCTGAACGCCGACTAACGCCGGCGCGGCCGCAGCACTACCTCGTGGACGTGGCCGTCGCGTGGCATCGCCACGGTCTGGGCGACGGCCGCGGCGACCGTCTCGGGCCGCAAGAAGTCGGCGGCGTCGTACTCGCCGCCCTCGAACGCGATGAGCTCGCGTTGCATCTCGGTGTCCGTGCGGCCCGGAAATATCGTGGTGACCCGCAGGCCCGGCTCGTCGGCGCGCAGTGAGTCGGCGAACGCGCGCAACGCGAATTTGCTGGCCGAATACGACGCCATACCAGGAGAAACCGTACGGCCCGCCCCGGAGTTGATGAACACGACCTGACCCCGGGCGCTTCGCAGGGCGGGTAACAGCTCCAGCGTAAGAGCCACCGCACCAAAGACATTCACGTTGAAAGTGGCGCGCCATTCGTCGACATGCGATTCGGCGACCCGTCCCGGGACGGACAGCCCCGCGTTATGTACCAGTACGTCGAGCTCGTCGACGATTTCGCAGGCGGCCTCGATCTCGTCGATGTCGGTAAGGTCCAGTGGGAAGGTGGTGGCGCCGAGCCGTTCCGCGACGGCGTCGAGCCGATCGGAGGGCCGACCGGCCAGCAGCAGCGTATGCGTCGGGGCCAGCGCTGTGGCGATGGCGGAACCGATACCGCCGCCGGCACCAGTGATGAGTGCAGTTGGCATGCAGGTCAGTCTACGGACATCACCAATGCCGTTGGAAAGCAGGTACTTTCACGCACGCTTGCGGGCGGGGGATTCTCCTCCGGCGGGGCCCGAGGTCGGCTCGCCCAAGGCCAGGCGTTCCAGCGGCGCCAGTGCCTTGGTCAGCAGGTTCAGGTCGGACTCGGGAAGTTGGCTCAGCATCGCGGCCAGGGCGGCGCGCCGGTTGGCGAGCGACTCGGCGTGCACGGCCCGCCCGCGCGGGGTGATGTCGACCAGCACGGCGCGCAGGTCGGACGGATCGCGAGAGCGCTTCACCAGACCGATCTTCTCCAGCCGGCGGATCGCCACGGTCGTGGTGGGGGTCCGCACCCGTTCGTGCGCGGCCAGGTCCGTCATCCGGATCGGGCCTTGATCGAGGAGCGTGACCAGAATCGACAGCTGTGCCAATGTCAGTTCGCCGGCGACTACTCCGCTCGGGTCGCCACGGCGCAGTATCGAAAACAGTTTGGACAGCGCGCGGTGCAAGCCTTCCGCAAGCTCGGTCACCTCGGCCGCGGTGGATTCGCTGTCCGCCATAAGTCGGCAGTCTAACCCGATATGGGTGGCGTACAAGGTAGCTACGGCGACTATTTGTAGCCCGTCAAAGCACTTGGGACAGGAATCGCTGCAGCCGCTCGGTCTTGGCGGCCTCGAATATCTGCTCTGGCGGGCCGGATTCCACGACTTTGCCCTGATCCATGAACACGACGGTGTCCGAAGCCGACCGGGCGAAACCCATTTCGTGCGTTACCACGATCATCGTCATGCCGCCGGCGCCGAGGTCGGCGATGAGCTGGAGAGCGCCCTTGACCATCTCCGGATCCAGCGCGGAAGTCGCCTCGTCGAAGAACATCACCTCTGGAGCCATGGCAAGCGCACGGGCAATCGCAACCCGTTGCTGTTGGCCACCGGACAGCATGCCGGGGCGGGCACCGGCCTTGTGCTTCAGGCCAACTCGCTCCAGCTGAGTCAGCGCGAGCTCACGGGCGGCGTCCGCGGACAGCCCGCGCAACTTGCGCGGTCCCAGAGCGACGTTCTTGAGGATGCTCAGATGCGGGAACAGGTTGTAATTCTGGAACACCATGCCGATGCGCTGGCGCAGCTCGTCGGGATCGTCGTCCAGCACCGACCGCCCGTCGAGCAGGATGTCGCCACTATCGGGTTCGTGTAGTCGATTCAGGGCACGCAGCAGCGTCGACTTACCCGAGCCAGAAGGGCCGATGACGGCCACTGTGCTGCCCGCCGGAGCGTCGAACGTGACGCCGCGCAGCACCTTCGTCCCGCCGAGGGTCTTGTGAATGTCCTTGGCTTCCAAAGAGACTGACGCCCGCGCTGCGGTGCCGGCGGTCATATCATGCCCTGGCCGAGTGTGGAGGTGACCATCGTCGCCGGGTCCTCCGACTCGTTGGCGGGACTGCCGCGGCGCAGCCGGATGTCGATGTAGTTCACCAAATGCGTTAACGGAACAGTCAATAACAGATAGAACAGACCCGCGGCCACCAGCGGTGACAAATTGCCGGTTTGCGCGTTGAGGTCGCGGCCCACCTGAAACAGCTCTCGTTGCTGGGCGACGAGGCCCAGGAAGTACACCAGTGCCGAGCCCTTCAACAACGCGATGAACTGATTGACCAGAGCCGGCAGTACTCGCCGGATGCCCTGTGGCACCACCACCAGCCGCATCGCGGCCGGATAACTGAATCCAAGTGCCCGTGCGGCTTCCAGCTGGCCGGCGTCGACGCTCTGAATTCCCGAGCGCAGGATCTCCCCGATGTAAGCGGCAGCCATCAGCCCCAGCGCGGCGATGCCCAACGGATAGGGGTTGTTGTTGGTCAGCCCGCCGACCAGCGGTCCGATGCCCATCCCGATGATCAGGATGATCACCACTTCAGGTAGACCCCGGAAGATATCGGTGTAGATCCGCGCCGGCCAGCGTAGCCAGCGCGACTGCGACATGCCGGCCATGGCCAGCACCATGCCGAGCGCCAGCCCGATCACGATGGCGCTGTTGGTCAGGATCAGCGTGTTGGGCAGCCCGGTCGTGAGCAGAGCGGGGATGGCTTGTTTGTAGAGATCCCAGTCCAGAAACTGGTCACGCAGTTGCGCGAGCGTGGATTTCGGGGCCGCCGGGCCCACCGGCTTATGGTGATTGCTCGCCGCGATCGCGGCGAAGTCCGGCAGCTGTGGAGTCGGCGCGGCTTTCGATCCGGGTTTCCAGCCCGGCGGCAGCGGCCGCGGGACCCATTCGGAATACAGCTTCGCCCAGGTGCCGTCGGCAATAACCGCGTCCAGCCCAGAGTTCAGGGCAGCGATCAGCGGCGGGTTGTCGTTGGCGACCGCGTAGCCGACGAAGTCGCCGGGGCTGAAGGCATTCGCGACGACCACCGCCGGATCGCCGGGCCGCATCACGTTGGCCGCCAGGGCCGCCGGCGCTACCCACGCGTCGAGTTGGTGCGTCTTGAGGCTGCCGTACACGGTGGCGAAGCCGGGATACTTCACCGGTTGCAGGTGCAGGGTGTCGACGACATAGGACTCCTCGACGGTGCCCTGAACTACCCCGATACGTTGCCCCTCGGCGAGATCACTGAAGGCCTTGATCGGTGATCCGGGCGGCACGATCAGCGCGTAGTAGCCGAAGTCGTAGCCGTTGGTAAACCCGACCGTGCGACGCCGGGCGGCCGTGGCTTTCACCGACGCCGAGCCGACGTCGAAGCGCCGCGACGCCACCTGGGCCAGCAGCGCGGAGAAATCCGTGCTGGCGAAACGGACTTGCAGGCGCAGCTTTTTCGCGATGGCGCCCAGCAGCTGATTGTCGAAGCCGCTGAAGGTGCCGGTGGCGTCGACGCAGACGGACGGCGGGGCGTCCGACAGCGTGCCGACGTTCAGGACGCCCGGCGTGCCGAGGCCTAACGCGTCGACGTTCACGGCGCTGAGCGGCTCGACGGTTGGCGTCGTGTGGTCGGCGTCCTGACCGACGCCGCCGACGGTGGCCAGGTCTTTCGGCAAGGCGGTCGCGCTGTCGGATCCGCCCGGCGCGCATTGGTTCCTATCGGCGAGCGCGGGTGCGGCCAGCACCAGGCCGCACACGATCAGAATTGTCGTGGCCAGTCCGAACAGCTTGGCGCCGCGCTTGGCGCGCGGGCTTTCGCACGGATTCATCACCGCCACGCTATCGACCGAACGGCAACTCGGCGCGATCAGAGCTGTATCAGAGCGCCATCGACGGCGCACCGCAGACCGCCTCGGACTCCGTGAGTACGCCAAGGGGCTCGGGCACAACCTGGCGAGCGTCGTCGGGTGCGGCGAAAACCCTGCGCCGGAACAGTTCGGCCAGCATTGTTTGCGCCATCAAGTAGGCACGGCCGACGCACGCCGCGCGCGCGGCTTCCGGGTCGCGTCGCTGGATCGCCGACGTTTCGTCTTCGTAGTAGGGCAGCATGTCGTCGCGGTTGTTCTGGTAGCTCATCCAGAACGCGTAGGGGATCAGGTCCTGCGAGGCACGGATGGTGGCATGCAGTCGCGGACCCGCGTACTCGTCGTTGACGGTGCGCCGGTACTCCGCGGTGATTTCGGTGAAGACCCGGGAATCCTTCGCGGTGCGCAGAGAGCGCATCAGCGCGTCGAGCTGTCCCAGGATCCGCGGGGTCGGACTGATCGCGGCGCGCGCCGAGGCAATGCCGTTGAGCAAGCCGTCGAGTTCGTGATGCTCGAGGACGGTGGCTTCGTCGAACCGCTCGATGAACGCGCCCCGGTGATAGCGGGTCGACACGATGCCGTCGTGTTCGAGTTGGACCAGGGCCTCTTGAATCGGGACGCGACTGACTCCCAAGCCAAGCGCGATCTCATTGCGGTCGACGCGGTCGCCGCTGCGTAGCTTCCCCGTCAGGACCAGGTTGAGGATGTGGTGGACAACCTGGTCCTTCTCTTTGACCCCGTATTTCTTCGGCATCAGTCTCTTTCGAAAGCGATCCAGCCATCAGCGGAGCAAAGTTTCTCATGACTTGGCGTCTTCGAAAAGGTGTTTGGCGGATGAATTGCAGGCGAACCCGAATTAGCGCGCGTCGCGCCAGCGGCATAATGCCTCGGCGGCGCTGAGGTCGTAGTCGGGACCGTTGACGCCAACGGTCAGCAGCGTCACCCCCAACGCGGTGAGGCCTTCGGCATTGGCGATCAACCCGTCCACACCCTCGCCGCGGCGCACGCCGCTGTTGTCCTCCACACCGGCCGACCTCTCGATGGTGGACGGGTCGCGCCCGACGGCGGCACAGTGTTCGTCCAGCACGGCCGCCGCGCCCGGATAGGTGTCGACGGAGGTGAAGCCGTGCCAAATGTCGCCGTATTCGGCGACCAGTCGCAGCGTCTTTCGCGGACCCTTGCCACCGATGAGTATCGGGATGTCGCGGGTCGGTGCGGGATTGAGCTTGGTCAGCCGCGACGTGATGCGGGGGAATGCGGCCGCCAGGTCGTCGAGGCGGCTCCCCGCGGTGCCGAATTCGTAGCCGTACTCGTCGTAGTCCTTCTCCTTCCAGCCCGATCCGATTCCCAGGATCAACCGGCCCTCGGATATGTGGTCGACGGTGCGCGCCATATCGGCCAGTAGCTCCGGATTGCGGTAGGAGTTACACGTCACCAGCGCGCCGAACTCGATGCGCGATGTCTGCTCGGCCCAGGCCGCCAGAACCGTCCAGCATTCGAAATGCGCTCCCTCGGGATCACCGTAGAGCGGGAAGAAATGATCCCAAGTGAATGCGACGTCGACCCCAATGTCCTCGCAGCGGCGCACGGCGTCGCGGATGTGGCGGTACTCGGGGGCGTGCTGGGGCTGCAGTTGTACACCGATGCGAACGGGACGGGTCATGGGACCACCGTAGGAGCCGCAGCCTCTCAGCGTGCGTCGAGTACCCCGCTCAACAGGTCGATCAGCGCCCGAGGCTGATCGCTTTGCACGGAGTGCCCGGAGTTCTCGACAACGTGCGCCTGACGGAAATACGTTGCGCGGCTGGCAAGTTCGGCGGCATCGTCGTCGGAGACAAACGGCGACGAGCCACCGCGCACCAGAGTGACGGGTGTGGTCAACGCATCGACGTCGCTCCACAAATCACCGAAGTCGGGCACGACGCGGATGGCGTCGTAGCGCCACGCCCAGTTGCCGTTGTCGAGTCGGCGGGAGTTATGGAACACGCCGCGTCGCAGCGCCTTGACCTCGCGGTGCGGTGCCGCGGCGACGGTCAGGTCCAACATGGCCTGGAAGCTGGGGAACTCGCGCTCGCCGGAGACCAGCGCCACCGTGCCCTGTTGCTCGGTGGTCAGCTCGGCATACCGGTGTAACGCCGACGGGGTGACGTCGACGAGAACGAGCTCGCGCACCAGTTCCGGTGCTATCGCACCCACCCGGATCCCGGTCAACCCGCCCAGCGACATGCCCACGATCAGGTCGGCATCGGGGGCGAAGTCACGGAGCACCGGTGCCACGGCGTCGGCGTTGTTCCGCGGCGAGTAATCGCCATCCTCGCGCCAGCCGGAATGACCGTGACCGGGCAGGTCCACTGCCAGCGCCGGCACGCCGAGTCCGACGATGACGGTGTCCCAAGTGTGGGCGTTCTGTCCGCCGCCGTGCAGAAAGACGATCCGCGGGGGAGTGTTGCCCCATCGCAGCGCGCTGATTCTGCCGTTTGGCGTGTCGGCCTCGATCCGTTCTACGTCAGGCAGCGGACCCGTGACGCCGGCCTGCTCGGCGTTCTCGGACAGCAACGAGAATTCGGGCAGCCCGTCCAATTCGTCTGCGGAGATCTCGGTCACGATCTTTGACACTAGAGGACATAACGGCGGCGAATACCGTGGAATCGCTCCCACATCGCGGCACTGCGCTCCGCGGCACTCACCATGGCGGTGTCCGGCGGAAGCATGCGCGCGATGTCGTCGTGTTTGACCACGTGGGTGTCCAGCGCGGCGGGTTCGCCGTCCAGCATGTGGCGGTAGGTCAGGTTGCCGCGCTCGAAGCCCTGGGTGTCCAGCCAGTTGTGGACATTCGGATCACGATGCGCCATGACCAGACGGATGCGCCCGTCGCGGTCGGCTTTGGTGCGGCTCGGCGTGTAGCTCACCGGGCGGTAGAGGTAGTCCATGCTGTTGAAGAAGACGCCCATGTTGGTGAACATCCACAGCCCGTCGTGAGCGTCGAACTCGACGATCAGCGCCTCGTCGGGAGCCAGCTCCCAATACATGTTTGCGGCGGCACGCCCGCGCTTGCTGTCCGCTTCGGTCGCACCGACCCGGGGAAACCTGTTGGGATGCTCGGCGTCGACTCCGCCGTAGGTGAACGGAAACTCTGGCCAGTCAGACATCAGGCCGGAGACGAAATCGCCGGCCCATTCCATCGCCTCGGCCATGATCTCGGGGAAGGGGAGCGGTTTCGGGTCGGCCATGTCGACCCGCTCGATCCGCATCTGGGCAGGGCGCTCGTCCCACCGGTCGAATCCCTGGCGGATGAACAGCTTTCGCGATTGCTCGGTGGTGGGTAGCCAGTTGGGGCCACGCTCGGACCCGCCGATGTAGATCTCGAATTCACCGTCCGCGCCGACGCTGAGTTGACGGCCGAACAGGTTGGCCTCCGGTGTGTCACCGAAGGGTTCATGCAGCACGCCAGGCCCGCGGACTCGCGCGCCCTGCACGGTAACGTTGAAAAACGGTGCGGTGCCACGGTTTCCGCACAGCCGATAGGTCGACTGCCCGTCGATCCAGGCCTGCTGATAGGTGAAGTCGGCGCAGTCCCCGCCGAGCTTGCGGGTCGGGCCGTTGAACGTGTGCAGCACCGGATAGTGGGTGTCGCGCGTCTCGAGCGACAGATCGAAAGCCTGGCCCAGGTTCTGCGTCAGGAAGCGGAACGCGTCGACACGCTGCACCCCCGAGGTGGCGTTGGCGTCTTTGAACACCTGGTCGCCCGCTCGCTGCAGCTGCGCGCAGAACTCGCTCCACGCTGTCCGCAGCGCTACGTCGTCAGCACCGTCGCCGAAAGCCATTGTCACGCACCCAATCTGTCCAGCATTGCCCCGACGACCGCGCAGGCGCGCCGGGCGGATTCCAGACGCCCCTCCTGCTCGATTCGGGGCCCGATCAGTTCCAAGTCGAACCCATGTGAGTAGCCCGCGGCAAGGGTTTGAGCGACGAATTCTTCGATCGGAATCGCGCCGTCGCCGGGAACCGCCCGGCCCGGCAGCGCGCGGTCGCCCAGTACGTAGTCGCTGAGCTGGATGAGCTCGGTTCGCGGCAGGACGCGCTGCACCACCGCCTCGAAATCGCCTTCTGCCCAACAGTGAAAAAGGTCGATGCAGACACCCAGCCCGCTCATCTCGGCCAGCGTGACGGTGTCGCGCAGCGTATGGGCGAGATGCAGGTCGGCATAGAGGCTGGAGGCGTTCTCGACGGCCAGCGCCACACCGGCCTGCTTGGCATGCGCCACGCATGGGGCGATCATCGCGGCGAACCGGTCGGCGGCCTGGCCCCAGGTGAGGGTGTCCCGGCCGCCGGTGAGCAGGTAGACCATGCGTGCCCCCGCGCCGGCCGCGGCGTCGATCACCGGCAGCAGCGCATCCCGCGCGGCGTGCGGGTCGCTGGTCAGCCGGCCGCCGGCGAACAGGTGATAGACCGCCTCCACGGTGTAGCTGTTGCGCTGCAAAAGCTTTGGAAGCTCGGGGTCGAGCAGCTGGCTGTCCAGGATGCTCAATCGGGATACGCCCAGTGCTGCCCAATTCTCTTCCAGCTCGGCCAGCGTGGCACCGTAGAAGGTGACGTTGTGCACCGACAGACGCTGGTGGGCCGCCATCGTGTCAGCCACGGTTCTCGATCGCGACGCCGAATCGTTCGCGGAACGGCTTGAATTCCGCGTGCAGCGCGTCGAGGTCTTCACCGATGTCGATCAAAAGCTGCGTGGAATAGCGGAACTTGCCGTATCGGTCACCGCGATTGTCGGCCAGATAGGCGCGCATCGCGGATTCGGCGTCGGGCGTGACCTCGCGGCCGCAGAACCGGTAGTAGCGCTGCACTGTTCCCACCTGATCGGCGATGAAATCGGTATAGCGGACATGCAAGATGCGCGGATCGTCCACCATCGGATTGCTCATCGTGTTGGCGACGCCGGCACGGGTCAACTCCAGATGCATTTTCGCCAGGGCGTGCAGGTCTACGGGACCGACCATTCCCTCGGCGATGTCGGCCATCATCATGGTGCGTGACGCCGCAACCTGCACCGGGTCGCGGTGCAGCCACACCAGGGTGGCGTCGGGATAAGCCTCGAACATCTCCTTGAGCCGGAAGCCGTGAAAGCCCTTCAGCACCCAGTATTTTCGCGGCCGGCAGTATTGCAGCTGTTGCAGCATGGCCTTGTGCAGCCGGTACTGGGCCGCGGGATCGGCGGCCAGACCGCCGACCAGGGACTGCATCGGCACTCGCCACCACGCTGTCGGTGTCATGACCCGGAAGTCGAACGCCCAGGTGCGTTCGTCCTCGGGTAGGCCGTTGCCGAGCATGTCGTTGTAGGGATGGCTGTGCAGCCATTTGGGCATCTTGCCGTTGATCTCGCGCCAGTCGGAGTCGGCCTGCGCGCGACGGGGATCGTCGGGGCCGGCCAGTCCCGGCGGCGGCGACGGGTACATCACCTCCCAGAAGCGCAACGCCCGCGCGTGCGGGTCGACGGACATCAGCGCGTGCATCAGGGTTGTGCCGGAACGTGGTTCGCCGGTGACGAACATCGGCGCCTCGACAATTTCGTCGCCGATCGGGTAGCGGTTGCGGTCCTCGATAAATTCCAGCCGCGACGTCAGTAGCCATCGGCACACCAGCGCCGCTTCGCGGGCGCCGTCGGCGTCCATGCCGAGGCCGTTCAGATGGTCGGCGGCGATGGCGAAGCGCTCGGGCAACGTGGGGTCGCCGTAGTCGCGCAATCCGGTCTCTGCCTCCGCGGCGCCCAGCAGCTCGGCGGAGTCCAATCGGGCGCTCACGCAAGGTCTCCGCACAGCCGCATCAGTTCATCCTCTGCCGCACGGACATTGGCGGCCGACGACGCAGCGTACGTCAGGCCGGCCATGGCTCCGTAGTCCAGAATCTTGGGGACCCGCAAACCCGCATCCACATAAGTCTTGATGATCTTCGCGACCTCTCGGGGTGTCCCGTGAGGCACGACGGCAAGCAGCATTTCGGGCTGCACGCTGTCCAGGAACGCCAGGATTCGCTCGCGGGTGAGCACCGCGGGGTCGATGTCTTGGAACCCACGCCAACTGTCGCCCATCGGGTGTTCAAACCCGAAGCCGCGCAATGTCTCTGGCGACACCTGCAGTAGAAATGCCTTGACCAGCGGAGCCTGCAGGATCTCGGCCAGGGCGTCGTCGTTCGTGCCGATCAGGCACACTTGCATGAAGCCCGGCGTGATCGCCATCGGATCGCGGCCGGCACGCTCGGCGGATGTCTTTACGGCCGAAAGCATCTCGGCGTAGTGTTCCGGCGTCCAGGCCCCGGCGGGCCACCAGCCGTCGGCGTGACGGCCCGCGATGTCGAGCATGCGCGGGCCGCTGGCGCCGATCCAGATCTGCGGCACGCGGCCCTGGTACGGCTCGGTGTCCATGCGCGCGTGATGCAGCGTGTAGAACTGCCCCTCGAAGTCCACCGGCCCGTCGCTGTCCCAGAGCAGCCGGATCACCGTCAGCGACTCCTCGAAACGGCTGACCGGTCGCGAGAAGTCGAAGCCGTACGGCAGGGTGTTCTCACTCTCACCGCTGCCCAGGCCGAGGATGAATCGTCCTTTGGCCAGATGGTCGATCGTCAGCGCCGTCTGAGCCAGCATGCAGGGGTGGCGCCGCACGGTGTCGACCACGGCGCTCACCAGCGGCACCCGCTCGGTGAGCACGGCGGCCGCGGCAGCAACCGACAGGCCGTCGAGATGGCGATGTGGTGACGGCGACGCGGTGGCGAGATCGGTGAATTCGGGCGTCCAGATCGAGTCCGGCCAGAAGCTGACCATGTGATCGGGCAGCCAGATCGAGTGGTAGCGCCCGCCGTCGAGTTCGGCGAGGCGGGACATGTCGAGAGGCAGGGTCGTGCGCAGGAATGCGGCGGGCTGAACTTTCATCCGTGACCTGGACCTGATTCGTCGATGGAGGGTGCTGCGGGTAATGCTAAGCGACTGCACAGCACGCCGTTCACGGGATGGCAGGTGCACAGCGCTTGCTGACGAATTGAGTGTGAGGCCTTGGCTTCGAGTGTGCGGTCAGGGCGGGAATGTCGGGGTATTTCAACCCTCAGCGCACACAAAACGAGTGTGGGGCGAAGCCGCGCAATGCGACCCCGCCCCACACCCGGTAGAAGCGAACTAGCCCTCGATGATGAACTCTTCGAGCTGCGTGCGCGCAATGTCGTCGGGCAGCTGCTTCGGGGGGCTCTTCATCAGGTAGGCCGACGCCGGGATCACCGGTCCGCCGATGCCGCGGTCCTTGGCGATTTTGGCCGCCCGCACCGCGTCGATGATGACGCCCGCCGAGTTCGGCGAGTCCCACACCTCGAGCTTGTACTCCAGGTTCAGCGGCACGTCACCGAACGCACGGCCTTCCAGCCGCACGTAGGCCCACTTGCGGTCGTCGAGCCAGCCGACGTGGTCGGACGGGCCGATGTGCACGTCCTTCGTCTTGAACTCGCGCTGCAGGTTGGAGGTCACGGCCTGCGTCTTGGAGATCTTCTTGGACTCCAGCCGCTCACGCTCGAGCATGTTGAGGAAGTCCATGTTGCCGCCGACATTGAGCTGCATGGTGCGGTCCAACTGCACACCGCGGTCCTCGAACAGCTTGGCCATCACGCGGTGCGTGATCGTCGCGCCGACCTGGCTCTTGATGTCGTCACCGACGATCGGCACACCGGCGTCGGTGAACTTCTTGGCCCACACCGGGTCCGAGGCGATGAACACCGGCAGCGCGTTGACGAACGCCACGCCGGCGTCGATCGCGCACTGCGCGTAGAACTTGTCGGCCTCCTCGGAGCCCACCGGCAGGTAGGACACCAGCACGTCGACCTTGGCCTCACGCAGCACCTGGACCACGTCGACGGCCTCGGCGTCGGAGATCTCGATGGTCTCGGCGTAGTACTTGCCGATGCCGTCGAGCGTCGGGCCGCGCTGCACCGTCACATTGGTCGGCGGCACGTCGGCGATCTTGATCGTGTTGTTTTCCGACGCGAAGATCGCCTCGGACAGGTCGAACCCGACCTTCTTGGCGTCCACGTCGAACGCGGCCACGAACTTCACGTCGCGTACGTGGTACCGGCCGAACTTGACGTGCATCAGGCCGGGGACGGTGCTGTTCGGGTCGGCGTCGTAGTAGTACTGCACGCCCTGAACCAAGGAGGACGCGCAGTTACCGACGCCGACAATGGCGACTCGTACCTCGGCCGACGCCTCCGGCGCGTTGTGCTGATTCATAGGGCGTTCTCCTTACCTCAATTACCTATGCCTTGGGGGGCTTGCTGATTTCGTGCGCGGTTTATGCCTGCTCGGTGAGCCCGGGCGCCGCCCGCTCCGCGGCGATGAGCTCGTTGAGCCACTTCACTTCGCGCTCACTGGACTCGAGCCCGAGTTGATGAAGTTGCCGCGTGTAGCGGTCGAGTGAATTGCTGGCCCGCGCCACGGCGTCACGCAGACCTTCCCGGCGTTCTTCGACCTGCCGGCGGCGACCTTCGAGGATCCGCATACGAGCCTCCGCCGGAGTGCGATTGAAAAACGCCAGATGCACGCCGAAGCCGTCGTCGGTGTAGTTGTGCGGGCCGGTGTCGGCCACCAACTCGCCGAAACGCTGACGACCCTTCTCGGTGAGCTCGTAGACCCTACGGGCCCGCCGGACCGGAGTACCGGCCGGCGCCGCGTTCTCGGCGATCAACCCATCCGCCTGCATGCGGCGCAGCGCCGGGTAGAGCGAACCGTAGGAAAACGCGCGGAACGCACCGAGTAGGCCGGTCAGCCGCTTGCGCAACTCATAGCCATGCATCGGCGATTCGATGAGGAGGCCAAGGATGGCGAGTTCCAGCATCGGATCACCTCCTTTGCATCACTGGTTACGACGGGTCGACGCCTCGCGTCATAGTATCGCCCCGATATATTAGCCACAACACGACCTAGTGCTGGCATGCGGTCAGTCACCAAGACCGGATTGGTCAGACGGCGCGGGCGCCGCCCTCAGCTGGAGGGGTAGGTCACACGCTTGACGGTGCCGTCACCTGCGAAATCAATCGACCCGCCGCCGTAATCGCTGGAGACGTACACCGACAGCGTCAACGTTCCGGGGGCGGTCGGGTCCTTGGCCGGTTCGATGATCAGGTACGTCGACTTGACGTCGGACGCTTTGATCCCCACCGTCTCGGGGGCCCCGCGCATGATGCCGACCGCAGCCTTGACGTCGAACTTGCCCAGGTCCGCCGTGACGGCCTTGGAGTCGGTCTTGGGCGAGGTGGTCGGGTCGCCCCAGCCGCCGCGATAGTCGTAGTCCAGCACCCGGCGGTCGTCGGACGGGTCCGGGCGATAAATGCTGGCATAGGTTGGGTAGACGAGTAGTCGGTAGCCGATGGTGTCGCCGAATTTCTGGCGGGCCTGCTCCAGCAGGCCGGTGAGCCCGCCGAGCGACTGCAGTTGCTTGGGCGGGGTCAGCACCACGGCCGCGACGCCGTCCGGTTTGGCACCCGGGTCGGCGGTGAAGTCCAGCGGTGAGCTGGTGTTCCCGTACAGCCCCCAGCCCAGGCCCATGCCGAACAGCACCGACACCACCAACGCGGCGATCGCGATGCCTCTGGCGGGAACTCTGGGCAGCGCCGTCGACTTTGCCGCACGCAGCCGCGGCGGCGTGCTGCCCTGCAGGTCCGACACCAGGACCTTCAAATCACCCAACGTCACGGCATTGGTGGCCTTGCTGATGCGCTCGCGGTGTTCCTCGCCGGACAGCTCGCCATCGCCGAGCGCATTGTCGAGCACCGCACACGTGTCTTGCCGGTCGGTGTCTTTGGCGCGGGTTGCGGTTGTCACCCCGCCGCCGAGTGGTGCGCCCAGCCATTTCGCCATGGGGAAGATCGTAGAAGTCACCTGTTGTTACCGCGGCGCGGCAGTGCCGACGGCGTTGGTTGCGTATCGGCGGTGCCGACGGCGACGTACTCTGGTCAACGTGCGACTGCAGCGACAAGTGGTGGACTACGCGCTTCGGCGGCGCTCACTGCTGGCCGAGGTCTACTCGGGCCGCACGGGTGTGTCCGAGGTGTGTGACGCGAACCCCTATTTGCTGCGCGCCGCGAAATTTCACGGCAAAACCAGCCAGGTGATGTGCCCGATCTGCCGAAAGGAGCAGCTGACTCTGGTGTCGTGGGTGTTCGGAGATCACCTGGGTGCGGTGTCGGGTTCGGCCCGCACGGCAGAAGAGCTGATCATGCTGACGACCAAGTTCGCCGAGTTCTCGGTCCACGTGGTCGAGGTGTGCCGAACCTGCAGCTGGAACCACCTAGTCAAGTCGTATGTGCTCGGCGCGGAACGCCCACCCAAGGGGACCCGCGGCCCGCGGACGGCACGCAACGGCGCCCGCACGGCCATTGAATAACGAAGGGCGCCACGGTCAGTCGCCCGATGACCCGAACGGGTCCGCGACTGAGCGTATGGGCACGCAAGCCAATCCTGAGCGTCCGGACGATTCCGACCGTCCGGCGCACCGAGCTGACGGCGGGACCCGGCGCCGGGTTCCTCCGGACGACCGGCAGACGACGATCCTGCCGCCGGTCGTCGATGATCGCTCTCCTCGACGGTCCGACCCCATCGACGAGGTCAGGGCCGCGCTGGACAGCCCGGCGTCCAAGCCCCGGGACGCGATCGACGAAGTGAAGGCCGCCCTCGATGGCCGGTCGAGCACCCCGCCGCGGCGCGACCGCCCGCTCTCGGGTCGCCCACCGGAAGGCCCCCCGCCGCCACCGCGACGTCCCGGCCCGCCCGGCGGTGCCGACGGGCCGAGCCACCGGGCTCCCGGGCCGGGGGTGGACTGGAGCTGGGTCGAGCAGATCAACTGGCGGTGGGTGCGGCGCGCGGCCTACCTCACTGCGGCGGTCCTGATCCTGTTGCCCATCGTCACCTTCACGATGGCGTATTTCATCGTCGACATTCCCAAGCCGGGCAACATCCGCACCAACCAGGTCTCCACCATCCTGGCCAGCGACGGCTCGGAGATCGCGAGAATCGTTCCTCCCGAGGGCAATCGGGTAGACGTCAACATCAACCAAGTGCCGGTGCACGTCCGCCAGGCCGTCATCGCCGCCGAAGACCGCAACTTCTATTCGAACCCCGGCTTCGACTTCGCCGGCTTCGCGCGCGCCGTGCAGAACAACCTTTTCGGCAACGGCGATCTGCAGGGCGGGTCGACGATCACGCAGCAATACGTGAAGAACGCGCTCGTCGGGTCCGCTCAGCACGGATTCGCGGGTCTGCTGCGAAAGTCGAAGGAACTCGTCATCGCCACCAAGATGTCGGGGGAGTGGTCCAAAGATGAAGTGCTGCAGGCCTACCTGAACATCATTTACTTCGGGCGCGGCGCCTACGGGATTTCGGCGGCGTCCAAGGCCTACTTCGACAAGCCCGTCGACCAGCTCAGCGTTTCCGAGGGAGCGCTCTTGGCGGCGCTGATTCGCCGGCCGTCCTCGCTGGACCCGGCTGTGGATCCCAAGGGCGCCGAGGCTCGCTGGAACTGGGTGCTCGACGGCATGGTGGAAACAAAGGCGTTATCGGCGAGCGATCGTGCGGCACAGACATTTCCCCAGACCGTCCCGCCCGATCAGGCCCGGGCGCAGAACCAGACCACCGGCCCCAACGGCCTGATCCAGCGTCAGGTCACCAAAGAGCTGATGGAGCTATTCAACATCGACGAGCAGACCCTGAACACGCAGGGCCTGCAGGTCACCACCACGATCGACCCGAAGGCCCAGCAGGCCGCCGAGAAGGCGGTGTCGAAATACCTTGACGGGCAAGACCCCGACATGCGCTCGGCCGTGGTGTCCATCGACCCGCACAACGGCGCGGTCCGCGCTTACTACGGCGGCGCGGACGCGAACGGCTTCGACTTCGCCCAGGCCGGGCTGCAGACGGGATCGTCGTTCAAGGTGTTCGCGTTGATCGCCGCCCTCGAGCAGAACATCGGCTTGGGCTTCCAGATCGACAGCTCGCCGCTGACCGTCGACGGCATCAAAATCACCAACGTCGACGGCGAAAACTGTGGCACCTGCAATATCGCCGAGGCGCTCAAGATGTCGCTGAACACCGCCTACTACCGGCTGATGCTCAAGCTGAAAAACGGACCCCAGGCTGTCGCCGACGCCGCGTTCCAGGCCGGCGTCGCCAAGAGTTTCCCCGGTGTCCCGCACACGCTGTCCGAGGACGGCAAGGGCGGCCCACCCAACAATGGAATTGTGCTGGGCCAGTATCAAACTCGGCCGGTCGACATGGCCTCGGCATATGCGACGCTGGCCGCTTCCGGCGTGTACCACCCGCCGCATCTGGTGCAGAAGGTCGTCAACGCCGATGGCCAAGTACTTTTCGACGCCGGCAACTCCGACAAGGGCGCCGACCAACGCATCGACAAGGCGGTCGCCGACAACACCACCGCGGCCATGCAACCGATCGCCGCCTATTCGCGGGGCCACGCCCTGTCGGGCGGCCGGGCGTCGGCGGCCAAGACCGGCACGGTGCAGCTGGGCGACACCCAAGCCAACAAGGATGCGTGGATGGTCGGCTACACCCCGTCGTTGTCGACGGCGGTGTGGGTGGGAACCGTCCAGGACAATGTGCCTCTGGTAACCGCTTCGGGCGCAGAGGTTTACGGCTCGGGCTTGCCATCGGATATCTGGAAGTCGACGATGGACGGCGCGCTGAAGGGCACCTCCAACGAGACCTTTCCCAAGCCGACCGAGATCGGTGGCTACGCGGGTGTGCCCGTCGCGCCCCCGCCGCCGCCGCCGTCGGAGACCGTCATCCAGCCGACCATCGAGGTGGCGCCAGGCATCACCATTCCGGTCGGACCGCCCACGACGATCACTGCGGCACCCCCGCCCCCACCCGGGGCGCCGCCGCCGGCGCCACCATTCGGGCAACCGCCACCGTGACCGGCGCTCGGCAGGAGAGCGCCACCATTTCCCCGCGGACGCTGGCCGACGATCTGCGTAGCGCGGACAACCGTGATTGCCCCAGCCACACCGACTCTTTGGGCTCCGCGTTCGCCGATGCCATCGGCGGTCCGGTGGGCCGGCATGCGCTGATCGGGCGTTCCCGGTGGATGACGCCGGTGCGGGTGATGTTCGTGATCGCCCTGGTATTCATGGCGCTGGGCTGGTCGACCAAGGCGGCTTGCCTGCAGAGCTCCGGTACCGGAACCGGCGATCAGCGGGTCGCCAACTGGGACAACCAGCGCGCCTACTACGAGTTGTGCTATTCGGATACGGTGCCGCTGTACGGCGCGGAGTTGTTGAACAAGGGCATGTTTCCGTACAAGTCGAGCTGGGTCGAGACCGATTCCAGTGGTGCGCAGCAGACCCGCTACGACGGCAAGCCCGCGGTGCGCTACATGGAGTATCCGGTGCTGACCGGCCTCTACCAGTACACCTCGATGGCGCTGGCCAAGACCTACACCGCGTTGACCAAGCTGGCCCCCCTTCCGGTGATCGCCGAGGTGGTCATGTTTTTCGACGTCGCAGCGTTCGGGCTGGCGCTGGCCTGGCTGGCCACCGTATGGGCGACCGCCGGCCTGTCCGGCCGCCGCATCTGGGATGCGGCCCTGGTGGCCGGCTCGCCGCTGTTGATCTTTCAGATATTCACCAACTTCGATGCGCTCGCAACGGCATTCGCGATGAGCGGACTGCTGGCATGGGCGCGGCGAAAACCGGTGCTGGCCGGCGTGCTGATCGGGTTGGGCGCCGCGGCCAAGCTGTACCCCCTATTGTTCCTGGGCCCGATGTTGGTGCTGGCCATCCGGACCCGGCGCTTTAGCGCCCTGGCCCGCACCGCGGGAGCAGCCGCAGCGACCTGGGTGTTGGTGAATCTGCCTGTGCTGGTGCTGTTTCCGCGGGGCTGGTCGGAATTCTTCCGGCTGAACGCCCGCCGGGGTGACGACATGGACTCGCTGTACAACGTCGTGAAGTCGTTCACCGGTTGGCGCGGCTTCGATCCCAAGCTGGGTTTCTGGGAGGCGCCCACGGTGCTGAACGCCGTAGTCCTCGTGTCTTTCGTGGCCTGTTGTGCGGCAATCACTTACGTTGCGCTCACCGCCCCGCAGCGGCCCCGGGTGGCGCAGCTGTTGTTTCTGGTCGTCGCCGCGTTCCTGTTGACCAACAAGGTGTGGAGCCCGCAGTTCTCGCTGTGGTTGGTGCCGCTGGCGGTGCTGGCGTTGCCGCATCGACGAGTGCTGCTGGCGTGGATGACGATCGACGCGCTGGTGTGGGTGCCGCGGATGTACTACCTCTACGGCAACCCGAATCGTGCTCTGCCGGAACAGTTTTTCACCACCACGGTGTTGCTGCGCGACATCGCGGTCGTCGCACTGTGCGCGTTGGTGATCCGCCAGATCTACCGGCCCGACGAAGATCTGGTGCGCTGGGACGGACGCGTGGACGACCCGGCGGGTGGGCCGTTCGACCGCGCTCCCGATGCGCCGCCCGGATGGCTGCCCGACTGGCTGCGTCCGACCCGGTCGCGACGTTCGGCCGCGCCGGCGCTCCCACTCGACACCGACGCCGAACTCGAGACGGCAACAAGGCAGGCGTGATGCTGGTCGCCATCCCATTGTTCCCGCGCTTCACCGCACTCGACGCCGTTGGGCCTTACGAAGTGCTGCAACGCATTCCGTCGATCGACGTGATATTCGTCGGGCACCGCCGCGGTGAGGTACGCACGGAGAACGGCATGCTCGGCGTCGCCTGTGACGCCAGCTTCGACGAAATCAGCGCGCCCGACGTGGTGGTGGTCCCCGGCGGCATCGGCACCCGCCAGCTGATTCACGACGAGCCCGTTCGCGCCTGGCTGCAGGCGGTACACCCGACCACCACATTCACCACCTCGGTGTGCACGGGTGCGCTGTTGCTTGCCGCCGCGGGATTGCTCGACGGGCTCACCGCGACCACGCATTGGCGGGCCGCCGATCTGCTCAACGAGTTGGGGGCACGCTACGTGTCCGACCGGGTCGTCGAGCACTTGCCGCAGCGCATCATCACCGCGGCCGGGGTGTCCAGCGGCATCGACATGGCCCTGCGGCTGGCCGAGCTTCTCGTGGACCGGGAGGCCGCGCAGGCCGCGCAGCTGCTCATCGAGTACGACCCGCGGCCGCCGTTCGACTCCGGTGCGCTCGCCAAGGCAGACGACGCGACCAAGGCCCGGGCCGAGGAATACCTGCGCCAGCGGCGGTAACCGCTTACCAAGGTCAACGGCGGCAATAAGACGGCCCCCGCGATGGCCGCCGGCGTCTCGAACCACGGATGGACCTACCGCGACATCACCGCCCTACTCGACTAGACGTCGCTGCGCGGTGTGCCTTAGTCATCCCACGTGAGGCCGTATGGCCCTAGGTGCGCACGCGACACAGGCAAATGCTTGCGGATATGAGCGGCCAAGGCTATGACGGTGGACTGGGCGTGGGCCAGCCCGCCCCAGGCGCTCAGCCGCTGACACATGTTGAGGCGCTACGGCTATTGGCCAGCATCAGCTATGGGCGGGTCGTCTTCACCCTCGACGCGCTTCCCGCGATTCGCCCCGTTAATCACCTGCTCGACGAAGACCGGATCATCATCCGTACCCGCCTGTCGGCTTCGATCTCCGCTTCCGTGCGATCCAGCGAACGCATCGTCGTGGCGTATGAAGCCGACAGCCTCGACCCCCAGACCCAGACGGGTTGGAGCGTCGTCGTCACCGGACACGCACGCACCATCACCGACCGCACCCAAATCTCGCGCTACGAGCAACTACTCCACCCGTGGGTCAACCACGCTGACACCGTCGTGGCCATCGACCCTGTCATCATCACCGGCCTCCGCATCGCGGCCACGAACGCGCCGGACTGACCCACTACCGGATTGCCGGGAGTTTGGGGGCCAGCCGGTCGTCCGGTACCCTGATGCGGTTGCCGACGCAGGCGACTCTCCTGCCACGGAACGACCGTGGCCGTACAGACCAGAGGAGGTGGTGAGGTTTCCATGCGTCCATACGAAATCATGGTCATTCTTGACCCCACACTTGATGAGCGCACTGTTGCTCCGTCCCTGGAGACGTTCCTCAACGTCGTCCGTAAAGACGGCGGATCCGTCGACAAGGTGGACATCTGGGGTAAGCGCCGGCTGGCCTACGAGATCGCCAAGCACGCCGAAGGCATCTACGTGATCGTCGACCTCAAGGCGGAGCCGGCCACGGTTTCCGAGCTCGACCGTCAGCTGAGCCTCAACGAGTCGGTGTTGCGCACCAAGGTGATGCGCACCGACAAGCACTAAGCGGGGTAGCGCGCACGCTCCCCGCCGTCGGCGCCCTTGCGTAGGCTCAGCGAGAACATGCTCATGACCGTTTACCGTCCCCAGGCGGACTCAGGAGGAAATTGTGGCTGGTGACACCACTATCACCGTTGTCGGAAACCTGACTGCCGACCCCGAACTGCGGTTCACTCCGTCGGGTGCCGCCGTCGCGAATTTCACCGTGGCGTCGACACCCCGGATCTTTGACCGCCAGAGTTCGGAATGGAAAGACGGCGAGGCGCTGTTCTTGCGGTGCAACATCTGGCGCGAGGCCGCGGAGAATGTCGCGGAAAGCCTCACCCGCGGGTCGCGGGTGATCGTCACCGGACGGCTCAAGCAGCGCTCGTTCGAAACCCGCGAAGGCGAGAAGCGCACCGTCTTCGAGGTTGAGGTCGACGAGATCGGGCCCTCGCTGCGGTATGCCACCGCCAAGGTCAACAAGGCCAGCCGCAGTGGTGGCGGCGGTGGTGGCTTCGGCAGCGGCGGGGGCTCTCGGCAGGCGCCCCCGGCGCAGGCGCAGGCAGGCGGCGCTCCGGCTGACGACCCGTGGGGCAGTGCCCCCGCATCGGGCTCCTTCGCCGGCGGCGACGAAGAACCGCCGTTCTGACGTCAACCAACACAAGACCAGTAGCAAACGGAAAGAAAGAAACACATGCCCAAGTCCACGAAACGGCGCCCGGCTCCGGAAAAGCCGATCAAGACACGGAAATGCGTCTTTTGCTCGAAGAAGGGCCAACCGATCAACTACAAGGACACCAACTTGCTGCGCACCTACATCAGCGAGCGCGGCAAGATCCGGGCCCGTCGGGTCACCGGTAACTGCGTGCAGCACCAGCGCGACATTGCGATCGCGGTGAAGAACGCCCGCGAGGTGGCCTTGCTGCCCTTCACTTCGTCGGCGCGATAACCGCCGCACGCCAACCGAAAGTACGAAAACGATGAAGCTGATTCTGACGGCCGACGTCGACCATCTCGGTACCATCGGCGAGACTGTCGAGGTCAAAGACGGGTACGGCCGTAACTTCCTCCTTCCGCGTGGCCTGGCGATTCTCGCTTCGCGCGGTGCCCAGAAGCAGGCCGACGAGATCCGACGGGCTCGCGAAACCAAGGTGGTGCGCGATCTCGGCCACGCCAACGAGATCAAGACGGCGATCGAGGCGCTGGGTCCGGTCTCGCTGCCGGTGAAAACGGCGGCCGATTCCGGCAAGTTGTTCGGCTCGGTGACCGCCGGTGATGTCGCCGCGGCAATCAAGAAGGCCGGCGGCCCGAATCTCGACAAGCGCATTATTAGGTTGCCCAAGTCGCATATCAAGGCGGTCGGCAGCCATTCGGTCGCGGTGCATCTGCACCCCGAGATCAATGTCGACGTCGCGCTCAACGTCGTAGCGGATAGCTAACTCAGCACTGTTTGTCGACATCCGGCGGCTGCCCTAAATCGGGGGCCGCCGGATTTTGTCGTGCCGTCAGCGCGACGAGAGGTTCCGCTGTGGATGGCCCTCGTGTGTCGGGCTGGCGAACTATTTCCGTGACGTCGCCGAGGGGGCCCCTTAACCCCCCCGTAACTCAGCGAAAATATGGCCGAAAGCCAACACGCCCGGCGCAGTAACCTGCGACGACACGCCGAAGAGATTCTTCTCCACACTAATTCACCCGTTGTGTACGACCCTTATCAGCAGGGATGTCGCAGCGCCGCGTTTTAATCCACAGGTTCTCCACAACCCACTCAACACAGGTGTCGATGGATATGCACACACGATGCACAACCTTATGAACAGCGGCCCTTTCAAGTGCTGCCCAGCAACGCTTACGGTCTTCCAGGCGCGAGGCTTACGGGTGCTTGGTTCAGGGGTGTGTGAGCGTCCGGACCTACGCTGCAAGTGTCGGCTGTCGAATGTATGTTCGTATGCGTGTTGCAGAGAGGTGAGAGCCCGTGGCGGTCGTTGATGACCTAGCGCAGGGCATGGACGCTTCACCGCCCAGCGAGGAGTTCAGCCGTCAGCCACCGCAGGATCTGGCCGCGGAGCAGTCGGTGCTGGGCGGGATGCTGCTGAGCAAGGACGCCATCGCCGATGTGCTGGAACGGCTGCGGCCCGGCGACTTCTATCGCCCCGCACACCAGAACGTCTACGACGCGATCCTGGACCTGTACGGGCGCGGGGAGCCCGCCGACGCGGTGACCGTGGCCGCCGAATTGGATCGCCGCGGGATGCTGCGCCGGATCGGCGGGGCGCCCTATCTGCACACGCTGATCTCCACGGTGCCGACCGCGGCCAACGCCGGGTACTACGCGACCATCGTGGCCGAGAAGGCACTGCTGCGCCGCCTTGTGGAGGCGGGAACGCGGGTCGTGCAGTACGGCTACGCCGGCGCCGAGGGTGCGGACGTGGCCGAGATCGTGGACCGCGCGCAGGCCGAGATCTACGATGTCGCCGAGCGCCGGCTCTCGGAGGACTTCGTTCCGCTCGAGGATCTGCTGCAGCCGACGATGGACGAGATCGACGCCATCGCATCCAACGGCGGCGTCGCACGCGGCGTGCCGACCGGTTTCACCGAACTCGACGAGGTGACCAACGGTCTGCACGCCGGGCAGATGATCATCGTCGCGGCCAGACCTGGAGTCGGGAAATCGACGCTGGGATTGGATTTTTTGCGTTCATGCTCCATCAAGCACCGGATGGCCAGCGTCATCTTCTCGCTGGAAATGAGCAAGTCCGAGATCGTGATGCGGCTGCTGTCGGCCGAGGCGAAGATCAAGCTGGCCGATATGCGTTCGGGCCGAATGAACGATGACGACTGGACCCGGCTGGCGCGGCGGATGAGCGAAATCAGCGAGGCGCCACTGTATATCGATGACTCGCCGAATCTGACCATGATGGAGATCCGCGCCAAGGCACGCCGGCTGAAGCAGAAGGCCGACCTGCGTCTGGTCGTGGTCGATTATCTGCAGCTGATGTCGTCGGGCAAGAAGGTCGAGTCGCGGCAGCTGGAGGTTTCCGAATTTTCGCGTCAACTCAAGCTTTTGGCCAAGGAGATCGAGGTTCCGGTGGTGGCGATCAGCCAGCTGAACCGTGGTCCCGAGCAGCGCACCGACAAGAAGCCGATGCTGTCCGACCTTCGTGAGTCGGGATCGCTGGAGCAGGATGCGGACATGGTCATCCTCCTGAACCGGCCGGATGCTTTCGAGCGCGACGACCCGCGTGGGGGAGAGGCCGACTTCATTCTGGCCAAGCACCGCAACGGCCCGACCAAGACCGTTACCGTCGCCCACCAGCTGCACCTGTCGCGCTTCGCCAACATGGCGCGGTAGGAGGGAGAGTAGAGGCGGCCGCGGCGGTTAGTAGGCGGTAGGACTAGGGCAAACACGGCGGGTCGAGATAAGACCGTTTTTGCTAGGTGGCTGTCATGGGGTGAAGGTGGCCAGTGCGGTGACGTGAATCTCGGCGTACGGCCGGATCGGCAAGCTGGCAAGCGCCTCCTCCAAAGCGTCTGCATCAGTGGCTGACCAGATGCCGATGTTTGTCCGAGTACCAGGCAACCGCCAGAGTTGCCGAATCACGCCCTGCGACAGCAGCTCTCGGCCTCTAGACCGTTCACGCTCGATGAGAGCCACACGTTCGCCCTCGGGCAGCTCGTAGGCGCGGGCAACGTCCACGCGAATTAGAAAGTCCATCTTCCTCATCATCCTTTCGGTGTTGCCACTGCTTTGGCCCGTGGCCGGTTTTCAATCGATGGCGTGGCCTCTGTGGATGAGCACGATCTCTGCGTGACATGGGTCGCAAGCTAGCTCTCGCGCGCTGGTGCCCATTGTTTAGCGCATTCACCGCTCAAACTGCTCCGCACCCCTAGCGCCGTGTCACCCCAGCTATCAAGCCGGGCGAAGCGCAGGCGCCCAGTCCAGAATCCGTGTGGGACCCAGTCCGCGTCGCCGTAGCCTCGCCGCCGAAGAGCGCGTGCTAGTCGAGAACCGCGATCGCCTCCACCTCGACGAGGTGCTCAGGCTGGAACAACGCGGCGACACCAATCAAAGTGCCCGGCGGCACGAACGTGGCGACACCGAGTTTCGCGCAGGCTCGGGCACGGCCCTCCTGCACTAAGGGCATCTTGTCCAGAGTCCAATCGGCCACGTAGATGGTTAATTTGGCGATGTCGTCGAAGGAGCCGCAATCTCGGCGAGTGCGGCACCGACGTTGAGAAAACACTGCTCGACCTGCGCGGTGAGGTCGCCCTCGCCAACCAGCGCTCCATCGGCGTCCCAGGCGACCTGCCCGGCCATGAACACGAGCTTGGAACCGGTAGCAATCGACACCTGGCGGTGAAAGTC